>NZ_JBEZUZ010000008.1:0-113722 GCF_040636735.1 Streptomyces sp. NPDC035033
CAGCAGGCCGGTGTCCTTCATCCGGTGCAGCAGGGTCTGGGTCCCGTACGTGCCGGCGGCGATCACCACCCGGCGGGCGGTGAAGGTGCGGCCCCAGTACAGGTAGGTGCTCATGCGGGTGAAGGTGCCGGAGACGGTGCCGTTCGACCGGTAGACGTAGGTGCCGGCGGTGCCGTAGGCGATCAGGTCGGGGCGGCCGTCCTTGTCGAGGTCGCCGGCGCCGACGAGCTGGGAGAAGCCGCCCCAGCCGCCGCCGACCCGCACCCGGGTGAGGAAGTTGCCCCGGCCGTCGCCCTGGTAGAGCCAGAGGACGCCGGAGGTGTCGCGGGCGACGAGGTCCCCGGCGGCCGTGCCGGCGATGTTCCCGACGGCGGTGAGGTGGTTGTAGATCCCCCAGCCGCCGCCCACGCGGACGCGGGCCGCGAAGGGCGCGGAGGCGTTGCCGGTGGCCCGGTAGAACCACAGGACGCCGGAGGCGTCGGTGGCGAGCAGGTCGGGGCGGCCGTCCCCGTCGAGGTCGGACCCGCCGGCGAGCTTGTTGTAGACGCCCCAGCCGCCGCCGACCCGCACCCGGGTGGCGAAGGTGCCGTCGCCCTTGCCGGCGTAGGACCACAGGACGCCGGAGCCGTCGAGGGCGATCAGGTCGCCGTGGGCGCTGCCGCCGATGTTCCCGACGGCCTCGATCTGCTTGTACGTGTTCCAGCCGCCGCCGACGCGGCCGTGGTAGACGGTGTCGAACTTGCCGTCCACCGGGTGGCCGCGGAGCTCGTCGCGCCACAGCACGCCGGCCGCGTCCCGGGCGAGGACGTCGGTGGCACCGTTGTCGGTGAAGTCGTGCGGGTTGGCCGCGCGGCCCACCCGCATGAGCCGGCCCTGGTAGGCGGCCTCGCCGGTGCCGTCGAGCAGCATCGCCTCGGCCTCCACCGCGTACTGCCCGTTGGGGGCGTCGATGCCGTTGATGGTGCCGTCCCAGGTGAAGGAGAACCTGTTGCCCTCGGCCGGGGCGTGCACGCGCGTGCGGTACGCCTGCTCCGTCGCCGTGTGCGTGATCGTCACGTCGATGGCGGCCTCGCGGTGCGACAGGGTCCAGCCGAGCGTGACCTCGCCGCCGTTCCTGTCGAGGTTCACCGCGTCGGGGACGTGGACCTGCTCGATCCGGAGGTCGACCAGCTTGTTCTCGTCGGCGATCTTGGTGACCGCCGGCGTGCCGTCCGCCGCGAGCACGATCCGGAAGAGCCCCTTGCCGTCGGCGGCCCGCGAGCCGTGCAGGACGACGGCGCCGTCCTGCGCGGTCGTCGCGACGGAACCGGAGTCCAGGCCGAGCGCGACGGTCTCGCCGCTGGTCAGGGAGACGGCCTTGGGGGGCGTCGAGGGGTTGCCGTAGACCAGCCAGCCACCGGCGAGGGCGGAGTACCACTCGACGTCGTGGGCGCCGAGGGCGGTCTGCCTCACCTCGCGCGTGGCGCGGTCGACGGTCCGGAAGACGCCGCCGAGGTCCTCGTCGTACTCGTACCAGCCCACGTGCGAGTCGGAGAGCGACGGCCCGCCCCAGCCGTAGCCGGACGAGGCGGAGCCGTACGTCTCGATCGCCGCGCCGGCCACCGGGTCGATGACGGCCCGGCCGCCGGTCCGCAGCTCCGGCGACCCCTTCTCGTACCCGACGACGACGGCGCCGGAGCCGTCCTTGCGGGAGGACCCGAAGTAGTCGCCGGCGTCCGCGGGGAGCCCCGTGACCTCGCGGGTGGTCGTGGCGGCGCCGTCCTTGGTGACGATGTGCAGCTCGGAGGTGCCGTCGGCCCGCTTCAGCTGTGCGAGGACGCTCGTCCGGCTCAGCGTGGCCACGTAGTTGCCGTTGAGCGGGGCGAGGTCGATGACCACGTCGGGGGTGCCCGGGGCGGCCATGTCCCGCAGGGTGAGCGTGCGGAACTCGGAGGACCAGTCGGCGTCGCCGATGACGACCACGTCACCGGGGCCCATGGTCCAGCCGCCGTCCTCGGGCACCTCGACCGGGGTCGCGGCGCCGCCGTCGAACGGGGTCCAGCTCAGGGTGCGGCCGCCGTCGAGGGCGAGGGCGTGCGAGAGGAAGCCGGAGACGCCCACGCCGCCGAGCTCGGTGCCCTCCGGGAAGACCGGGAGGGATCCGGCCGCCTCCGCCGCGGCGGCCGGGACGGGACCCGCGGGTGCCGCGAGGGCGGCCGGCGCCGTGGCGAGCGTGCCCGCGCCGAGCGCGGTGACGGCCAGGACGGCCGTGACGGCCGAGGCGAGACGGGTGCCGGTGGTGCGGAACTGCAAGGTGAACCCCCTGGGAAGACCCGGCACGGGGAGTGCCGTGCCGGGTCAGACTCCCCATCACCCCAAGAGGTTGTACGAAAGGTCGGCGATCAGTTCGATCGATTTCCGCCAACACCCGTCCTGGCCGGAGGGGTTGCGGCCCCCGCCCCGGACCTCTCGTCCGCCCGTCCCGGACCTCTCGTCCGCCCGCCCCGGGCCCCTCGTCCGCCTCCTCGGGCCCTCTCAGCCCCCCGCCCGCTCCACCACCCCCCGCACGTACGCGGCCTGCCCCGCGTGCTGGAGGTCCTCCGCGATCACCGACACCAGCCGGACGCCCAGCGTCACCGGCGGGTCCCAGGAGGTGTCGACGACCCGGTCCAGGCCCGCGTCCGTGACCGGGGCCAGCAGCCCGGCCGTCCGGTCGTGCACGGCGTCGTGGTAGCCGAGCAGCAGCCCGGCCGGCGCCCGTACGGCTCCGACCTGCGCGGACGTGTGGCCGTACCCGGTCGCGGCGGCCGGGAACGGCAGTCCGAACCGCTCCCGCCACCCGTCGGAGCGCCACAGCTGCTCCGTGCCGAAGGCGCCCGCCAGGTGATCGTCCTGGATGCGGGTGAGGTGCCAGACGAGCCAGGCGATCGAGTTCGCGTCCGGATCGAGCCGGACGGCCAGGTCGTCCTCGCCGAGCCCCTCCACGGCCTCGTGGACGGCCTCCCGGATCCGGCCGAAGGAGTCGAGCAGCAGACCGGCACTGTTCATCACGCCCCCTGGGGGTCGCGCGCCGCCCGCCACCGGGCCAGCTCCGCCTCGACGTCGAAGGGCGTCAGACGCAGCGGAGGGCCCGCCGGAGGCCGGCGCAGGGCTTCCGCGATCTTGGTGTTGATCTCGCCGAGGATCCGCCGGACCTGGCGCTCCGAGACGGCCTCCGCGACCGCCGAGGCCGCGTCCTCGGCCTCCTTGCGGAGCTGGAGGGCGGGCGGCAGCGCGGCCATGCCCTCGCGGTGCGTCTTCTGCTTGATCCACCAGAGCTCGTCGTAGGGCGCCGCGTCGTCGGGGAGGGGCTTGCCGAAGCCGGAGAGCGCGCGGAACTCGCCGCGCTCGGCCGCCTCCCGGATCTGCCGGTCGACGAAGGACTCGAAGCTGACGCCGGGCGGTTTCCGATCGGTCATGTGTCCAGCGTACGTATCCGGGCCGGGAGGGATGTGGGGAACGCGGTCTACTGCGGCGGCCGGTCTTCCGGCACCCTGTGGTGCGTTCGTCCTCGTTCAACGCGCGTAAACCCCCGTACGGCTCCATCCCCCAGTCACGGAGGACACATGCCCCACTCGCGTCACACGGGTTGGACCAGGTCCCGGATCCCCGCCCTCGGCGCCCTCCTCGCGCTCCTCGCGGGGCTGCTCACGGTCCTCGGGACCGCCGGCACCGCCCACGCCGCGCCGCTCTTCAAGGCCCCGTTCGCCTGCGGCCAGAAGTGGACCTACAGCCACCACTCCGCCGAGGTCCGCCAGGCCCTGGACTTCGTCCGCTCCGACGGCGGCGCCACCGCCGGCGCCCCCGTCCTGGCCTCGGCCGCCGGCACCGCCTACCGCTACTCGCAGCCCTCCGGCGCGGGCAACTACATCGTGGTCGACCACGGCGGCGGCTGGAAGACGTACTACTTCCACCTCAACGCCTACTCGGTCGCGCACGGCGCCGCCGTCTCCCAGGGCCAGCAGATCGGCACCACCGGCTCCACCGGCAACAGCTCCGGCGCCCACATCCACTACGAGCAGCTCTACAACGGCGTCGGCCAGACCATCGTGATCAACGGCGTGTCGCTCGCGCCCTACCCCGGTTCGTACGGCTCCAAGCACCTGACCAGCGACAACGGCTGCTCGGGCGGCGGGACCGGGAAGTACTGGGTGGACACCTTCGCCAACGCCACCGGCTACGCGGCCGCCAACACGAACGACCCCCAGGGCGTGCTGAACGCCGGCACGAACTACGTCTACTGCAAGGTCTGGGGCCAGGAGATCCGCGACGCCTCCGGGAACTACAACCACTGGTGGCTCCGCACCGACCTCGACACCGTCTACGCCGGCAAGAACGGCTACGGGGCGTACGTGTCGGCCTACTACCTGTCCCGCTGGGGCAACGACGAGGCCCGCGACAACAACGGGACCGTGATCCCGAACTGCTGAGACGCCCGCCGGTACGCCCCGGAGGCGTCCCGGAAACGGGCAGGAGCCCCGCTCGTGCCGCACCTGCGGCACGGAGCGGGGCTCCTTGGGTACTGCTCTAGAAGATCACGATCGCCACTACGGCGTTCAGATCGCGGTGACGTTCTCCGCCTGCGGACCCTTCGGGCCCTGGGTGACGTCGAAGCTCACCTGCTGGTTCTCCTCAAGCGAACGGAAGCCGTTCGCGTTGATCGCGGAGTAGTGGACGAAGACATCCGGGCCGCCGCCTTCCTGGGCGATGAAGCCAAAGCCCTTTTCAGCGTTGAACCACTTGACGGTTCCGGTAGCCATGAGCCCTCCTATGGGCCAAAGGGTCGCCCTGCTCCAGAACCTGCAAACAAGTCTGAAAACTACAAAAGCCTGCGGGTCACATGCTCCGCAGGCTCTGTACTGCAAGGGAAACCAAACTGCAACTTGCGTCGAGCGTAGCACGCAGTGTGCGCGCAGCGATAGAGGGAAAGATCACGTCACCCTCATGTTTGATCCGATCCTAACGGCTGACGCGCCACGCCGATGTCCGCGGATGTCCCCCGGCGATGTCCACCGTGCGAGACGGGGCTAGCCTCGCGATGTGGACAATGCGAACGACGAGCACCAGCGCAGCCGGCCCCGGGTCGGACACATCCAGTTCCTGAACTGCCTGCCCCTCTACTGGGGGCTCGCCAGGACCGGGACGCTCCTCGATCTCGACCTCACCAAGGACACCCCGGAGAAGCTGAGCGAGCGGCTCGTCCGCGGTGATCTCGACATCGGTCCGATCACCCTCGTGGAGTACCTCCGCCACGCCGACGGCCTCGTCGCCCTCCCCGACATCGCGGTCGGCTGCGACGGCCCCGTCATGTCCTGCGTGATCGTCTCCCAGCGGCCCCTGGAGGAGCTGGACGGCGCCCGGGTCGCGCTCGGCTCCACCTCCCGGACCTCGGTCCGGCTCGCCCAGCTGCTGCTCGCCGAGCGGTACGGGGTCGCGCCGGCGTACTACACCTGCCCGCCCGACCTGGGCCTGATGATGCAGGAGGCGGAGGCGGCGGTGCTCATCGGCGACGCGGCCCTGCGCGCCTCGCTGCACGACGCGCCCCGCCTCGGGCTCCAGGTCCACGACCTCGGCCTGATGTGGAAGGAGTGGACGGGGCTGCCGTTCGTCTTCGCCGTCTGGGCGGCCCGGAAGGACTATCTGGCGCGCGAACCGGAGACCGTCCGCGACGTCCACCGGGCCTTCCTCGCCTCCCGCGACCTCTCCCTGGAGGAGGTCGCCAAGGTGGCGGAACAGGCGGCCCGCTGGGAGGCATTCGACGCCGGGCTGCTGGAGCGGTACTTCCGCACGCTCGACTTCCGCTTCGGCCCCGAGCAACTCGCCGGAGTGCGGGAGTTCGCCCGCCGCACCGGCCCGACGACCGGATTTCCGGCCGATGTGACGGTCGATCTGCTCCCGCCGGAATAGGCCCCGCCGCCGCCCGGCAATTCACGTCCGCATTTCCCGCCCGGAGCCCGCACCGCGCCTTCTCATTCCCGCCGCGCTCCCGTCCCCTTCCCGCCGCGGGATTCGCGCAGGGGAACGTTCATCGGAAATTCATGCCGGTGTGGACCCCGGCCGGGTCGCTCACCCCCGCTGGCGTACGCTGGTGCGGTCTGTCAACAACCCTCCGAAAGGGACGAACCGGTGACCGAGAAGGCCGACCTCACGTCGTTCGATGTCACAGCCGTTCTCGACCGCGCCGCCGCGGGCGGCCGGATCACCCCGGAGGAGGCGCTCGTCCTGTACCGCTCGGCGCCCCTGCACGCGCTGGGCGCCGCCGCCGACGCCGTGCGCCGCCGCCGCTACGCCGGCACCGAGCACATCGCGACGTACATCATCGAGCGGAACATCAACTACACCAACGTCTGCGTCACCGCCTGCAAGTTCTGCGCCTTCTACGCGGCCCCCAAGGACACGAAGAAGGGCTGGACCCGCGACCTCGACGACATCCTGCGCCGCTGCGCGGAGACCGTCGAGCTCGGCGGCACCCAGATCATGTTCCAGGGCGGCCACCACCCGGACTACGGCGTCGAGTACTACGAGAAGCACTTCGCCGCCATCAAGAAGGAGTTCCCGCAGCTCGTCATCCACTCCCTCGGCGCCTCCGAGGTCGAGCACATGGCGCGCATCTCCGGCGTCTCCGTCGAGGAGGCGATCACCCGCATCCACGCGGCCGGCCTCGACTCCTTCGCCGGCGCCGGCGCGGAGCTGCTCCCCGAGCGCCCCCGCAAGGCCATCGCGCCGCTCAAGGAGTCCGGCGAGCGCTGGCTGGAGATCATGGAGATCGCCCACAAGCTGGGCGTCGAGTCCACCTCCACCATGCTCATGGGCACCGGCGAGACCAACGCCGAGCGGATCGAGCACCTGCGGATGATCCGTGACACGCAGGACCGGACGGGCGGCTTCCGGGCCTTCATCCCGTACACGTACCAGCCCGAGAACAACCACCTGAAGGGCCGCACGCAGGCCACCCTCTTCGAGTACCTGCGCATGATCGCGATCGCCCGGATCTTCCTCGACAACGTCGCCCACATCCAGGGCTCCTGGCTGACCACGGGCAAGGAGGTCGGCCAGCTCTCCCTGCACTACGGCGCCGACGACCTCGGCTCGATCATGCTGGAGGAGAACGTCGTCTCCTCCGCCGGCGCGAAGCACCGCTCCAACCGCCTGGAGATCATCGACCTGATCCGCAAGGCCGGCCGCGTCCCCGCCCAGCGCTCCACCACCTACGAGCACCTGGCCGTCCACGACGACCCGGCGAACGACCCGGTCGACGACCGCGTCGCCTCCCACATCTCCTCGGTGGCGATCGAGGGCGGCACGGCCCACCCCGAGCTGAAGCTCCTCGACGCGAACTGACCCGACCGGTGCTCACCCTCCACACCGCCGACGCCTCCCCGGAGCTGGCCGTCCTCGTCGACGGCCCCCGGATCGCCGCCGTCGGCCCCTACGAGGAGCTGGCGGAGGCGCACCAGGACGCCCGCCTCCGCCGCTGGCCCGGCATCCTCACGCCCGGCCTGCTCAACCCGTACGCCCCCGAGCTCCTGGAGCGGACCTACCACCCGGACCCGCGCGAGGCCGACGCGTTCGGCACCGCGCCGATCACCGGGGAGCGGGCGGCGGAGCTCTTCCGCGCCGACCCCGCCCGCCTCGGCGCCAGCGCGCGCCGGGGCGTCCAGCGGCTGCTCGCGCACGGCACGGTCGCCGTCGCGGGGGAGCTGCGGTCGCGGGCGGCCCGGGACGCGGTCCGCCGCGCCGGCCTCGCCGTCGGCCACCGCCCGGACCCCCTCCCCGGCCCCCCGTCCCTCTCCCCGCGCCCCCTGATCCTGCTCCCGCGCCCGGCCCCCGGCGGCCCGGCCCGCTTCGCCGTCTTCGACGTCCCCGACCCGGCGACCCTCGTCCGCCGCGGCGCGTCCACCTGCGTGGCCACGGTCATCGACGGACGGCTGGTCTACCGGGCCCGCTGAGCCCCGGCGGAGACGCGTTCCCTCACCAGCTCCAGGAAGCGCGGCTCCCGGCCGAGCGCCATCAGGTCGGCCGCCTCGACCGGGACCTTCGCCTCGCCCGGCCAGTCGTACACGGTGATCGTGACGGACTTCCCGCGGTACAGGAACCCCACCCGCACCCTGCCGCCGAGCTCGCTGACCGGCCCGAGCCGCAACTCTTCGCGGTCGCAGAGGGAGCTTCCCGCCGGCGCGTTCTCGCACTGGGGCAGCGTCGCGCTGTCGGCCGTCGGCACCGCCACGGTCATGCGGAAGGTCGTACCGTTCGCGTCGAGCATGTAGCTGCCGCCCGCGATGTCCACCGGCCGGACGTCGGTGACCTCCGCGGGCAGCACCTCGTCCAGCAGTGCCGCCACCCTCTCCTCGAACCCCGGGCCGTCGGCGGGCGGGGCGGCCGGCGCCGAGGGGGCCGGACCGGCCCCCGGCAGCAGCGTGAGCCCGAGGGCCCCCGCCGTGACCGCGCCGAGCGCGGCCGTCACCACGGCGAACCGGGCGCGGGCCCGCCGCCGGCGCCCCTCGCGCACCGCGAGCGGGACGAGGTCGGGCAGCGGCGGCAGGTCCTCGGCCGTGCGCTCCAGCGCCGCGCGGAGCGGCATGTTCTCGTCGGTGTCCACGGCGAACCTCAGCTTCCTTCCATCGAGAGCCCGGCATCGGCCAGCCGGGTGCGGAGTCGGGCGAGCGAGCGCGAGCACTGGCTCTTCACGGTGGCCTCGCTGCACCGCAGCAGCGCCGCGACCGAGGCCACGCTCTGGTCGTCCCAGTAGCGCAGCACGACCATCGCCCGCGCCCGGGGCGGGAGTTCGGCGAGCGCCGCGAGCAGCGTCACGCGCAGGTCGGTGTGGTCGGCGGGCGGCTCCGGCACGGTCCCCCCGGCCCGGCCGAGCGCCA
This sequence comes from Streptomyces sp. NPDC035033, assembly GCF_040636735.1. NCBI lineage: Bacteria > Bacillati > Actinomycetota > Actinomycetes > Kitasatosporales > Streptomycetaceae > Streptomyces > Streptomyces sp. NPDC035033. Next base: position 8,892 of record NZ_JBEZUZ010000008.1, read on the forward strand.
GCAGGTCCCGCAGCCGGCGCCGCCGCTCGGCGAGGAACGTCCTGGTCAGCACGGTCTTGGCGTACGCGAGCGGATGCTCGGCCGCCCCCGCCCGCCGCCAGTGCTGGTACACCTTCGCGAGCGTCGTCTGGGTCAGGTCCCGTGCCCCCTCCGCGTCCCCGCAGAGCAGGTACGCCGTCCGGTACAGCCGCTGCTGCGCGGAGCGCGCGAACTCCTCGAACCCGGCCTCCGACCCCACGTCCACGGCCGGGACCGCCCTCGGCCCCGCCTCGGTCGTCACTGCCATCGCACCCCTGCTCTCCTCGCCGCCGTCTGCCGCGTTCGACCGTCCTTGAGCACGCCCGGCGCCGAAAGGTTGAAGCGGTACGGGAAGGAATCCGGGCGGCTGCTTGAATGGGTTCCGTGACCCGAGCCAACCTGGACAAAAAGCCGCACGAAGTCGCCTCCATGTTCGACGACGTGGCGGCCAACTACGACCTCACCAACGACGTGCTCTCGCTCGGCCAGGACCGGCGCTGGCGCAAGGAGGTCGCCAAGGCGGTCGACGCCCGGCCCGCGCAGAAGATCCTCGACCTCGCCGCCGGCACCGCCACCTCCTCGCAGCCCTTCGCGCGCGCGGGCGCGTACGTCGTCCCGTGCGACTTCTCCCTCGGCATGCTCCGGGTCGGCAAGCAGCGCCACCCGTGGATGCCGTTCACGGCGGGCGACGGCACGAGGCTGCCCTTCAGGGACGACGTCTTCGACGCGGTGACGATCTCCTTCGGGCTGCGCAACATCCAGGACACCGAGCAGGCGCTGCGCGAGCTGTACCGGGTGACGAAGCCCGGCGGCCGGGTCGTGATCTGCGAGTTCTCGCACCCCACCTGGGCCCCGTTCCGCACGGTGTACGAGGAGTACCTGATGCGCGCGCTGCCGCCGGTGGCCCGCGCGGTCTCCTCCAACCCCGACGCGTACGTCTACCTCGCCGAGTCCATCCAGTCCTGGCCCGACCAGCCGTCCCTCGCGGGCCTGCTCCAGAAGGCCGGCTGGTCGAAGGTGGCCTGGCGGAACCTGACCGGCGGCATCGTCGCCCTCCACCGGGGCTTCAAGCCGGCGTGACCCCGGGCCGCCGCGCCGTCGCGGGCGGGCGTTCCGCCGGTGCGCGGCGCCCGTCCCCGCGGAGGCGCGGCGAACGGCGCCGCCCGGCGGCCGGGCCCGGCGCGCGGCGAAGGGCGCCGTCGTCGGCGGAGGCGCCCGCCCTAGACTTTCCTACGACCCTCTTCGCCGACCTTTCGGGAGATTCGCCGTGACCGAGAAGCCCCTCTCCGAGCACAGCGCTGATGTGATCGTCGTCGGGGCGGGCCCGGCCGGCTCCACCACCGCGTACTACCTGGCCAAGGCCGGTCTGGACGTGCTGCTCCTGGAGAAGACGGCGTTCCCGCGCGAGAAGGTCTGCGGCGACGGCCTCACCCCGCGCGCCACCAAGCAGCTCGTCTCCATGGGCATCGACATCTCCGAAGAGGCCGGCTGGCTGCGGAACAAGGGCCTGCGGATCATCGGCGGCGGCGTCCGGCTCCAGCTCGACTGGCCCGACCTCGCCTCGTACCCGGACTACGGACTGGTCCGCAAGCGCGACGACTTCGACGAGATGCTGGCCCGGCAGGCGCAGAAGGCCGGCGCCCGGCTGTACGAGCGCTGCAACGTCGGCGCCCCGATCGTCGACGCCCGCACCGGCCGCATCACCGGCGTCCACGCCAAGCTCGGCGAGGAGAAGACCGAGGTCACCTTCCACGCCCCCCTCGTCGTCGCCGCCGACGGCAACTCGACGCGCCTCTCCCTCGCCATGGGCCTGCACCGGCGCGAGGACCGCCCGATGGGCGTCGCCGTCCGCACGTACTTCACCACCCCCCGGCACGACGACGACTACCTGGAGTCGTGGCTGGAGCTGTGGGACAAGCGCGGCCCCGAGGACCGCCTCCTGCCCGGCTACGGCTGGATCTTCGGCATGGGCGACGGCACCTCCAACGTCGGCCTCGGCATCCTCGACTCCTCCTCCGCCTTCCGCGAGCTGGACTGGCGCGAGGTGCTGAAGACCTGGTGCGCGTCGATGCCGGAGGACTGGGGCTTCACCCCGGAGAACATGACGACGCCGATCCGCGGCGCGGCCCTCCCGATGGCCTTCAACCGCCAGCCGCACTACACCAAGGGCCTGCTGCTCGTCGGCGACGCGGGCGGCCTGGTCAACCCGTTCAACGGCGAGGGCATCGCCTACGCGATGGAGTCCGGCCAGATCGCCGCCGACGTCATCGTCCAGGCCCACGCCCGCGCCACCCCCGCCCAGCGCGAACTGGCCCTCCAGAACTACCCGCGCATCCTCAAGGACACCTACGGCGGCTACTACACGCTGGGCCGCGCCTTCGTGAAGCTCATCGGCAACCCGAAGATCATGAAGATCGCCACCCAGCGCGGCCTCACCCACCCCCTCCTGATGAAGTTCACCCTCAAGATGCTGGCCAACCTCACCGACCCCACCGGCGGCGACGCCATGGACCGCATCATCAACGGCCTCTCGAAGGTCGCCCCGAAGGCCTGACGACGAGGGCCCCTCCCACCCGGGAGGGGCCCCTCCCGCCTCGGAAAGGGCCCCTCCCGCCAGGGGAAAGGGCCCTCCTCCGTCTCCCGCTCAGCCCCCGTGGACGGCGGCGGCCTTCTTGATCCGCTCGTCCATCTCCCTCTTGAACTGCGCCAGCGTCTCCGCGTGCTTCTCCATGAGCTCCTTCTGGAACTCGACCTCGGCCTCGTACCAGAGGGGAACCAGCTTCACGCGCTTCTTGCAGGCGACGTCGTGCTTGGCGATGGCGATCGCCCTGGCGCTGCCGAGGTCGGCCCGGGACTCGGGGTCCAGCCCGAGGGACCGGACCGACTCCAGGGGGTCGGTGACGCGGTACCCCTTCTCCGCCATGCACGCCGACCACGCCCTGACGGCCGCGGCGACCTTCGGGGACGCCTTGGCCCGGGACATCGCCTCCCCCTCCATCCCGAAGACGAACAGCAGGTCCACCGGCTGCTTCTTCTCCGCGTAGAGCCGGAGGTGTCCCTCCCGGCTGCAACCGCCGGCCAGCACCTTCCGCCCGTTGACCGTCCGTCCGGTGTCGGTCTTCTTCTGCTCCTCCAGGGTGCGCGGCGGGAGCGCGAGGCCGCCCCCGGGCTTGGACCCGAGCGGCGGCCCGCGCAGCGCCATCCGCTCGTCCGGCGGGAGCAGGGCCTCGTTCGGCTTCTCCCGCTCCGCGTCGGTGCCGGGCTTGGCGTACCCGTACCGGGCCGCCGTCTCCTCGTCCGCGACGCCGTACCGGTACGACGTGCCGCTGGACCGCGCCGGTGGCGGAGGGGCCGCCTCGTAGCCGAATCCGTACCGCTTCATGCAGTCCGCCGTCAGCAGGTCCTGCGCCTTCTCCAGGCTGCGGATCTGCTCGTCCGTCGCCCTGTACGGATCCAGGGGGTAGACGAGCTGTCCGACGGAGACCTCGGACGGGTCGGACAGCGGCTTCGTCCCGGCGGAGGCGGCCGGCTCGCCGGACGAGCAGCCGGCGAGCAGAACCCCGGTGGCCAGCAGGAACGCGGCGAGCGGGCGGGAGGGGCGGGGACGCGCGAAGGGCTTCCGGGGCCGCCGGGAAGACTCAGCCATTGGCGTCGTTGTCGTAGATCGAGGAGACCTGGTTCGTGAAGTTGGAGCTGAAGTCGCCCAGCGTCTCCCGGGGGATCCAGCCTTCGACGCCGTTGGCGTACGAGCCCGTGTACACGTGCCAGGTGACGTTGTCGTAGTTGAAGTACGACTCCGCGTTGTTGTCCACGATCTGCCCGCTTCCGATGCCGGCCGTGAGGAAACGGTCGTTGTTCAGGAGGGCTTCGTCGTAGAAGAAGTCGGTCCACGAATCGTGTTGGCCGTCTTCGTAGAAGAGCGCGAACTCGTTGTAGTCCAGGGACCCGTCCTTGTTCGCCGCCGAGGCGGGCGCGGCGGTCACCAGCGCGCCCACGGCGAGGGTTCCGAGGGCGACGGTCGTGCCGAGGACGCGTCGGAGTGCGGTGCTCTTCAAGGTTCTTGCCTTTCGGAACGAAGGGAGAACTACAGGAGAACGGGGGGTGGTTGACAGCGAAGTTCACGTGACCGCCGAGGGGCCGGTCAACCGTTCCACGGAGCGGACGGAGGGCGATCGGGTCGTTCCTCCCCTCCGACCAGGGAAATCGTCCGGGCCCGAGAGGCCGCGCGGGCGTTCTGAATACGTCAAGTCCACCGGAGGGCGGCCGATCGTTTTCGGACGGGAGTGAACAACAGGTGTGATTCGTATGGCGGTTGGGAAGTGACGGTGTCTTTTCCCTGTGGTTAGAGTGACGCCGATCGAGCATTCGTACGCCGTGTTCGATCCCTCCCGCGCCGGGCCGGGGAGGCGCCTCGCGCCACCGGCCCCGGGCGCGGCCACACCGCCGGGAACGCCTCCCCGCAGAAGGCAGAAGGACGTGCACCGATGAGACGTTTGCTCGCCACCCCGCTGCTCCTCGTGCCCCTCGGGCTCGCGCTCGCCGGATGCGCCTCGGAGCCCGAGATCTCCCCGGTCGAGGCCGCCTACAACCCGTACATGAAGTGCCTCGGGGAGAACAAGGTGAAGATCATGGAGCGGAGCCCCGGGGTCCTGGCCGTGGACAAGGCGGCCATGGACGGTGATCCGGACGGCGTCATGCTCGCGGCGCAGAAGAAGTGCGAGAACCTGATCCCCGCCGAACTGCCCGTCGACCCGGTCGCCCTGGAGCAGCAGAAGAAGCTCGCGGAGTGCTACCGGCGCAACGGCTATCCCGACTGGCCCGACCCGAACCCGAAGACCGGTGAGATCGAGGCGGACATGGACGACTCCGCCGTCATGCGCAAGTGCGGCGATGAGATCGGCTGAGGCCCCCGGCGCGGACCCGTACGAAGACGTGGACACGGGCACCGACACCGACACCGACACGGACACGGACATCGCCATGGAGCCCCTCGACCCCCCGTACGCCGGGACCGCTCCCGACCCCCGCCCCCGCCGCGTCCGGCTCTCGATCGGGGCGCTCGCCGTCGGGGCCGTTCTGCTGGCCGGCGCCGGGGTCTTCGCCGGTACGGTGATCAAGTCGCCGGCCCAGGTCGCCGCGGAGGCCGCGCCGCCGCCCGCCGACGTGCTCACCGCGCCCGTCGAGCGTCGCGTCCTGCACGAGACGGTCGTGCTGCGCGGCACGGTCGCCGCCGGGCAGACGGTGCAGGTCGCGCCGGTCGTCTCCGGCGGGGAGGGCGGGACGCCCGTCGTCACCAAGACGCCGTTCGCGGTCGGTGCGGCGGTCCGGCCGGGGCAGGTCCTCCTGGAGATCTCCGGCCGGCCGCTCTTCGTGCTCCCCGGCCGCCTCCCCGTCTACCGGGACCTCAGGCCGGGCGCGACCGGCGACGACGTGGCCCAGCTCCAGACCGCGCTGGCCGGTCTCGGATACGGGCGGGGCGGGGACCCGGAGGGCACGTACGGCGCCGGGACGAAGGCCGCCGTGGAGGGGTTCTACGCCGCCGCCGGCTACGACCCGCGCCCGGCCGTGGACGACGGGGGCGCGGGGGTGGACGCCGCCACCGCGGCCGTCACCGCCGCCGAACGGGCCGCCGAGGACGCCGCCGACACCCTCGCCGGGAGCGAGGACGAGGCCCGGAAGAAGGACCTGCGCAAGGCCCGCGACCGGGCGGCCGAGGACCTGGCGGACGCCCGTGCCGCGCTCGGCAAGGTGCTGGCCGCCGCCGGTCCGATGGTCCCGGCCGGCGAGGTCGTCTTCGTGGAGCGCTTCCCCGCCCGGGTCGCCTCCACCGCCGTGCGCCCCGGCTCGCCCGTCTCCGGCACGCTGATGACCCTCTCCTCCGGCCGGCTCCTCGCCCAGGGGTACCTCCTGGACCACCAGAAGGGGATGGTCCGGCCCGGTCAGAAGGTCCGCGTCGTCGACGAGGTGGCCGGCACCGAACTCACCGCCGAGGTCGCGACGGTCGCCTCGACGCCGACCTCCGCCGACGCCGCGGGGCCGGGCGCCGCCGGGGGAGAGGGCCAGGAGGACGCGGCCCCCGCGAAGGGCCCCACCGGGTACCTCTTCACCGCCGTGCCGGACCGGGAGATCCCGCCCGCCCTCGCCGGCCAGGACGTACGGCTGACGATCGAGGCGGCCTCCACCGACGGCGAGGCGCTGGTCGTCCCCGTCACCGCCGTGTCCGCGGGCGCCGACGGCCGGACGCTGGTCACCGTCGTGACCGAGGACGGCCGCCGCACCCCCGTGGAGGTGCGGACCGGCACCCTGGGCGACGGCTACGTCGAGGTCGTCCCGCTCGCGGGAGGCCGTCTGAAGGAGGGAGCCGAGGTCGTCACCGGCGTGGCCGCGGCCGGGGAGGGGACCGGATGAGCCCGCTCGTGCGCCTCCGTCGGAACCGCCACCCCGGCCCGCCACCGGAACCGCCCACCCCCATGCCCGGATCCCTTGCGCCCGGAGATCCCGAGCCCGACGCCCCCGTCATGGAGTTCCGGAAGGTCGGGCTCACCTACCCGGGGCCGCCCCCCTTCCAGGCCCTTCGCCCGTGCGAACTCGCCATCCACCGCGGTGAGTTCGTGGCGGTCGTCGGGCCGTCCGGCTCCGGCAAGTCCACCTTCCTGAACGTCGCCGGGCTCCTCGACGCGCCCACCGAGGGGACGTACCTCCTCGACGGCATCGACACGGCCGCGCTGTCCGACGCCGACCGCACCGCCCTGCGCGGGCGCCGCATCGGCTTCGTCTTCCAGGCGTTCCACCTGATGCCGCACCGCAGCGCGACGGAGAACGTGATGCTCTCGATGGTGTACTCGGCGGTGCCCCGCGCCGAGCGACGGGCCCGGGCCCGGGAGGCGCTGGGGCGCGTCGGGCTCGCCCACCGGGTCGACGCGCTGCCCGGCCGGCTCTCCGGCGGCGAGCGCCAGCGCGTCGCCATCGCCCGGGCGCTGGCCGGCCGGCCCTCGCTGCTGCTCTGCGACGAGCCGACCGGCAACCTCGACTCCGGCAACGCGGAGACCGTCCTCTCCCTCCTCGGCGAACTCCACGCCTCCGGCATGACGGTCGTCGTCATCACCCACGACGCCGAGGTCGCCGCCCGCGCCGGCCGTACGGTGACCATCCGCGACGGCGTCCTCAGCGCGCCGGCCGGCCGCGAACGGAGCCCCGCATGAGGGGCCGCCGCGGCGCCCGCGTCGTCGAACCCTCCCGCCTCACCCTCCGCGACACGCTCTCCGAGGCCGTGGCCGGGATGCTCCAGCGGCCCGGCCGCTCGCTGCTCACCGCCCTCGGCACCGTCCTCGGCGTCGGCACCTTCGTCGCGGTCCTCGGCCTGACCGCGACGACGTCCTCGCAGATCGACGCCCGCTTCGACCTGCTGACCGCCACCGAGGTCACGGTGGAGGACGTGGCCCGGCAGCGGGACGAGTTCGCGGGGCCCGGCTTCCCCGCCGACGCGGACGCCCGGATCCAGCGGCTCGGCGGAGTCCGGGCCGCCGGCGTGTACTGGACGGTCCGGCTCGGACCGGACGTCACCGTGCGCGCCGCGCCGGTCGGCGACGGCGCCGGCGCCACCCCCGTCGACGTGGTCGCCGCCTCGCCGGGCGCGCTCCGGGCCGCCGTCCCGCACCTCGCGCAGGGCCGGCTCTACGACGAGTTCGCGTCGGCGAAGGCGCAGCCGGTCGCGGTCCTCGGCGCGTCGGTCGCGGCCCGGCTCGGCATCACCACCCTGGAGACCCGGCCGGCGGTCTTCATCGGGGACGAGCCGTTCGTGGTGGCGGGGATCGTGGACGACGTCGAGCGCCGCCCGGACGTGCTGATGTCGGTGAGCGTGCCCCGGACGACCGCGGAGCGGATGTGGGGGCCGCCGGAGCCGGGGGCCGCGCGGATGCTGATCGCCACCGAGACGGGGGCGGCCCGGCAGATCGCCGAGGAGGCGCCGGTGGCGCTGCGCCCGGACCACCCGGAGTACCTGAAGGCGGTGCCGCCGCCGGACCCGCGGACGCTGCGGACGGGGGTGACCGGCGACCTGGACCGGCTGTTCCTGCTGCTCGCCGGGATCTGTCTGGTGATCGGCGCGGTCGGCATCGCCAACACGACCCTCGTCGCCGTTCTGGAGCGGACCGGGGAGATCGGGCTGAGGCGGGCCCTGGGCGCCCGGAGCCGGCACATCACCGTCCAGTTCCTGGCGGAATCGGGCACTTTGGGCGCGCTCGGCGGGCTGGTGGGGACGGCGCTGGGGGTGTGCACGGTGGTCGGCGTGGCGCTGGTGCGGGAGTGGACGCCGGTGGTGCACCCGGCGACGGTCGTCGCGGCCCCGGCGATCGGCCTGGTGACGGGCGTGGCGGCGGGCCTCTATCCGGCCTGGCGCGCCTCCCGCGTCCAGCCGGCGGAGGCCCTGCGCCGCTGAGGCCGGGACCGCGCGCCGAAGGGCCGTCGCTCCCCCGAGGAGTGACGGCCCTTCGTACTGCTCCGATCGTCCGCGATCAGAGGATGCGGACGGCGCCCGACGGCGGGTCCCAGTCGAGCGAGCGCTCGACGACGCCGGTGGAGGAGTTCTGCGCGCCGACGTACTTGCCGCCGCCGACGTAGACGGCGACGTGGTACGAGCCGCTGCGGCTGCCCCAGTAGAGGATGTCGCCCGGCTGGAGGTTGCTCAGGGAGACGGAGGTGCCCATGCTCGACTGCTGGTACGAGATGCGCGGCAGGTCGATGCCGGCGGCGGCGTAGGCGGCCTGGACGAGGCCCGAGCAGTCCCACGAGTTGGGGCCGGTGCCGCCGGTGACGTACGCGTCGCCGACCTGGGCGCGGGCGAAGGCGACGATCGCGGCGGCGGTGCCGGAGGCGGCCTGGGTGGACTCGGAGGCGGAGGACGAGCCGCCGTCGCTCGACGAGCCCGCGTCGGAGGAGTTCGAGCCGGAGGAGGAGTCCGACGCCGCGGTGGTGGCCAGCTGGGAGCGGGCGCTGTCGCGGGAGGCGCGGGCCTGGGCCTCGGCGCGGGCCTCGGCCTCGGCGCGCTCGCGCTCGGCCTTCGCCTCGGCCTCCTGACGGGCCTTCTCGGCGCGCTCGGCCTCGGCCTTGCGGTCGGCCTCGGCCTTGGCCTTCTTGGCCTCCTTGGCGGCCTTCTCCAGGGCGGCGGCCTCCTGGGCCTCCAGGCTCTGGTCGAGGGCCTCCTGCTGGGACGCCTCGGCGGAGGCGGCCACGGCGCTGGAGAGGTCGGCGCCGAGCGAGCCCAGGGTGGGCATTTCGATGGTCTCGGTCACCGGCTCGGCACTCGCCGGGCCGGCGGCACCGGCCACCGCGATGGTGCCGAGGACGCCACCGGCAACTCCGGCGCGGAGCGCGAGCTTCGAGGCGCTGCGGCGGGGCTTCCGGTGGCTGGGTATGTGAGCGGTCTGGGACATGGGTACAACCGCTATCAGGGCTTCGCGGTTCCCTTCAAGAAACGTGGGTTGCGCCACAGTTACGACCGGAACCGTCCAATCCGCTTCCTCGGCACCCTTATTGACGCCGTAACGGGCAAAACGGGCACGGTTCATTCCGCCCTTGATCACGGGTTTTCGATGAGATGCCCGAATTGCCCCTCGCTTACCACCTCTTGACGAGGATGGCCAAGCCCCGTTCTTTTGAGGCTCCTGTGAAGTGATGCAGGTCACATCTGCGTCTCGTGAACGCGTGCACACGGAGCCGGGGCGTCCACTTCCGTATCGCCGGCCCCTCGGACGGGCGACGGCCGGACGGCCGAAGTGCCTATATCACCCGTACGCGTCCACTGCCAATTTGCTTGTATGGCCCATCTCTTGATAGTGCGCCACCGCTCCGACCAGCGCCTTCCGGTCCGAATGTCACACCTGGTGATCACCTGGGCGCTTCACGCGACAAGATCACCGCTCATCCGACTTCATGATCCTTCGTCAGGTGGTGGAGATCACAAATCCGTTGGCGACCCCCGTGTCGCAGATCACAGAGGGGCGGGCTTAAGATACGCGGACGTCGGGCTTGTGAACTGCCTCACATGTGGGCGATCTTCCCGGAGGTCGCCGCGGGGTTCCGCGAGCCGACAGTGCGGTCCAACGGTCAAGGACGACTGGAAGGAGCGAGGAGCGTGAATGCGTACGCGCCCATCCTCGTGCTCGGTGCCCTGGGTGCGGGGTTTGCGATCTTCTCCGTGGTCATGGCCACGCTAATCGGGCCAAAGCGGTACAACAGGGCAAAACTTGAGGCGTACGAGTGCGGCATCGAGCCCACGCCGACGCCCGCCGGGGGAGGCCGCTTCCCCATCAAGTACTACCTGACGGCGATGCTCTTCATCGTCTTCGACATCGAGATCGTCTTCCTCTACCCCTGGGCCGTCACCTTCGACGCCCTGGGGCTTTTCGGGCTCGTGGAGATGCTGCTCTTCGTGCTCACCGTCTTCGTCGCCTACGCCTACGTGTGGCGGCGCGGCGGCCTGGAATGGGACTGAGGGGCTGAGGAGCACCCATGGGACTCGAAGAGAAGCTGCCCAGCGGTTTCCTGCTGACCACCGTCGAGCAGGCCGCGGGCTGGGTCCGGAAGGCGTCCGTCTTCCCCGCGACCTTCGGCCTCGCCTGCTGCGCCATCGAGATGATGACGACCGGCGCCGGCCGCTACGACCTCGCCCGCTTCGGCATGGAGGTCTTCCGCGGCTCCCCGCGCCAGGCCGACCTGATGATCGTCGCCGGCCGGGTCAGCCAGAAGATGGCGCCCGTCCTGCGGCAGGTCTACGACCAGATGCCCAACCCCAAGTGGGTCATCTCCATGGGCGTCTGCGCCTCCTCGGGCGGCATGTTCAACAACTACGCGATCGTGCAGGGCGTCGACCACATCGTGCCGGTCGACATCTACCTGCCGGGCTGCCCGCCGCGCCCGGAGATGCTGATGGACGCGATCCTCAAGCTCCACCAGAAGATCCAGGGCTCCAAGCTCGGCGTGAACGCCGAGGAGGCGGCCCGCGAGGCGGAGGAGGCGGCGCTCAAGGCGCTGCCGACCATCGAGATGAAGGGTCTGCTGCGGTGACCGACGCACGCGCGGCCACCGGGCCGCAGCCGACGACGAAAGCCGCGCCCTCGCGCCGCGCGGGCGGAGAAGGGAACGGGACCACACCGTGAGCGACGAAACCCCGAACCCCGAGAAGGAGCTGTCCGAGCAGAACCTGCCCGGCCAGCGCGGCGAGCACGGGGAGGAGGTCCGGCTCCAGCGCGGCATGTTCGGCGCGAACAACGGCGGCGACACCTCCGGCTACGGCGGCCTCGTCCGCTCGATCCGCCTCCCCGGCCCGGCCGCCCGCCCCTACGGCGGCTGGTTCGACGAGGTCGCCGACGAGCTCGAAGGCGCCCTGGAGGAGCAGGGGCTCGTCCCCGAGAACGCGATCGAGAAGACGGTCGTCGACCGCGGCGAGCTCACCTTCCACATCGAGCGCGAGCACCTGGTCCGCGTGGCCCGCACCCTGCGCGACGACCCGGCGCTCCGCTTCGAGCTCTGCACCGGCGTCTCCGGCGTCCACTACCCCGGCGACAAGGGCCGCGAGCTGCACGCCGTCTACCACCTGCGCTCGCTCACCCACGGCCGGCTGATCCGGCTGGAGGTCTCGGCCCCCGACCACGACCCGCACGTCCCGTCGCTGGTCGCGGTCTACCCGACGAACGACTGGCACGAGCGCGAGACGTACGACTTCTTCGGCATCGTCTTCGACGGCCACCCGGCCCTCACCCGGATCATGATGCCGGACGACTGGCAGGGCCACCCGCAGCGCAAGGACTACCCGCTCGGCGGCATCGCCGTCGAGTACAAGGGCGCCCAGATCCCGGCTCCGGACCAGCGGAGGTCGTACTCGTGAACACCCCCTCGGCATCCCCTCGGGAGACCACGGAAGGGACCGTCTACACGGTCACCGGCGGCGACTGGGACGAGGTCGTCCAGTCCGCCGCGAAGGCCGACGACGAGCGGATCGTCGTCAACATGGGCCCCCAGCACCCCTCCACCCACGGCGTGCTCCGGCTCATCCTGGAGATCGACGGCGAGACCGTCACCGAGGCCCGCTGCGGCATCGGCTACCTCCACACCGGCATCGAGAAGAACCTCGAGTTCCGGACCTGGACGCAGGGCACCACCTTCGTCACGCGCATGGACTACCTCACCTCGTTCTACAACGAGACGGCGTACTGCCTCGGCGTGGAGAAGCTGCTCGGCATCACCGACCAGGTCCCGGACCGCGCGAGCGTCATCCGGGTCCTGCTCATGGAGCTCAACCGGCTCTCCTCGCACCTGGTGTGCATCGCCACCGGCGGCATGGAGCTCGGCGCCACCACGATCATGATCTACGGCTTCCGGGACCGCGAGATGATCCTGGACCTGTACGAGCTGATCACCGGCCTGCGCATGAACCACGCGTACATCCGGCCCGGCGGCCTCGCCCAGGACCTCCCGCCCGGCGGCGTCGACGCCGTGCGCGAGTTCGTGAGGACCATGAAGAAGAACCTGCCGGAGTACGACAAGCTCGCCACCGGCAACCCCATCTTCAAGGCCCGCATGCAGGACGTCGGCTACCTCGACCTCACCGGCTGCATGGCCCTCGGCGCCACCGGACCGATCCTCCGCTCGGCGGGCCTCCCGCACGACCTGCGCAAGACCGACCCGTACTGCGGCTACGAGACCTACGACTTCGAGGTCCCCACCGCCGACACCTGCGACGCCTACGGCCGCTTCCTCGTCCGCCTGGAGGAGATGCGCCAGTCGCTGCGGATCATCGAGCAGTGCCTCGACCGCCTGGAGCCCGGCCCGGTCATGGTCGGCGACAAGAAGATCGCCTGGCCCGCGCAGCTCGCCCTCGGCCCCGACGGCCTCGGCAACTCGCTCGACCACATCAAGAAGATCATGGGCACCTCCATGGAGGCCCTGATCCACCACTTCAAGCTGGTCACCGAGGGCTTCCGGGTCCCGGCCGGCCAGGCGTACGCGGCCGTCGAGTCCCCCAAGGGCGAACTCGGCGTGCACGTCGTCTCCGACGGCGGCACCCGCCCCTTCCGGGTCCACTTCCGCGACCCGTCCTTCACCAACCTCCAGGCCATGGCCGCGATGTGCGAGGGCGGCCAGGTCGCCGACGTCATCGTCGCCGTCGCCTCCATCGACCCCGTGATGGGAGGCGTCGACCGATGACCGAGAACGTCAGCCTCGGGATGCCCCAGCTCCCCGCGGACCCGTACCCGGCGGACGTCCACGCCCGCCTGACGGCGGACGCCCAGGCGATCATCGACCGCTACCCCGGCTCCCGCTCCGCGCTCCTGCCGATGCTGCACCTCGTGCAGTCGGAGGAGGGCCACGTGACCCGCACCGGCATGCAGTTCTGCGCCGACATGCTCGGCCTGACCACCGCCGAGGTCACCGCCGTCGCCACCTTCTACACCATGTACCGCCGCAAGCCGTCCGGCGACTACCAGGTCGGCGTCTGCACCAACACCCTCTGCGCGGTCATGGGCGGCGACGCCATCTTCGAGGAGCTCAAGGAGCACCTCGGCGTCGGCAACGACGAGACCACCGAGGACGGCAAGATCACCCTCGAACACATCGAGTGCAACGCGGCCTGCGACTACGCGCCCGTCGTGATGGTCAACTGGGAGTTCTTCGACAACCAGACCCCCGAGTCGGCCAAGAAGATGGTCGACGACCTGCGCGCGGGCCGCACCGTCGAACCCACCCGCGGCGCCCCCCTGTGCACCTTCAAGGAGACCGCCCGCATCCTCGCCGGCTTCCCCGACGAGCGCCCCGGCGCCGTCGCGGCCACCGGCGGCGCGGGCCCCGCCTCCCTCGTCGGCCTCCGCCTGGCCAAGGGCGAGGCCCCGCACACCCGAATCGTCCACCCGCGCGGCGAGGCAGCCGGTCAGGAGGGAGCGTGATGACATTGGCGGCCGAGATCAACAGCAGCAGCCCCGAGAAACTCCTCTCCCCGGTGCTCTCCGCCTTCTGGGACCAGCCGGACTCCTGGACCCTGGAGACGTACCACCGGCACGACGGCTACCAGGGCCTGAGGCGCGCGCTCGCCATGAGCCCCGACGACCTCATCGCCTACGTGAAGGACTCCGGCCTCCGCGGACGCGGCGGCGCCGGCTTCCCCACCGGCATGAAGTGGCAGTTCATCCCGCAGGGCGACGGCAAGCCGCACTACCTCGTCGTCAACGCCGACGAGTCCGAGCCCGGCACCTGCAAGGACATCCCCCTCCTCTTCGCCAACCCGCACTCCCTGATCGAAGGCATCGTGATCGCCTGCTACGCGATCCGCTCGAACCACGCCTTCATCTACCTGCGCGGCGAGGTCGTCCCCGTCCTGCGCCGCCTCCACGAGGCGGTCCGCGAGGCGTACCGGGCCGGCTACCTCGGCAAGAACGTCCTCGGCAGCGGGCTCGACGTCGAGCTCACCGTGCACGCCGGCGCCGGCGCGTACATCTGCGGCGAGGAGACCGCCCTCCTCGACTCGCTCGAAGGCCGCCGCGGCCAGCCCCGGCTCCGGCCCCCCTTCCCCGCGGTCGCCGGCCTGTACGCCTGCCCCACCGTCGTGAACAACGTCGAGTCCATCGCGTCCGTTCCCGCGATCCTGCACCGCGGCAAGGACTGGTTCACCTCGATGGGCAGCGAGAAGTCCCCGGGCTTCACGCTCTACTCGCTGAGCGGGCACGTCGCCTCGCCCGGCCAGTACGAGGCGCCCCTCGGCATCACCCTGCGCCAGCTCCTCGACATGAGCGGCGGCATGCGCCCCGGGCACCGGCTCAAGTTCTGGACCCCCGGCGGCTCCTCCACCCCCATGTTCACCGACGAGCACCTCGACGTGCCGCTCGACTACGAGGGCGTCGGCGCCGCCGGCTCCATGCTCGGCACCAAGGCCCTCCAGTGCTTCGACGAGACCACCTGCGTCGTCCGGGCCGTCACCCGCTGGACCGAGTTCTACGCCCACGAGTCCTGCGGCAAGTGCACCCCCTGCCGCGAGGGCACCTACTGGCTCGTCCAGCTGCTCCGCGACATCGAGGCCGGCGAAGGGGAGATGGCCGACCTCGACAAGCTGAACGACATCGCCGACAACATCAACGGCAAGTCGTTCTGCGCCCTCGGCGACGGCGCCGCCTCGCCGATCTTCTCCTCGCTGAAGTACTTCCGCGAGGAGTACGAGCAGCACATCACGGGCAAGGGCTGCCCCTTCGACCCGGCCAAGTCGACCGCCTGGGCGGACAACCACAAGGAGGTGACGGCATGACGGTCACCACGGCCGGCCCGTCCGGCGGCGGTTCCCCGGCGGTACCGCCCGAGGACCTCGTGACGCTGACCATCGACGGCATCGAGATCTCCGTCCCCAAGGGGACCCTGGTCATCCGCGCCGCCGAACAGCTCGGCATCGAGATCCCCCGCTTCTGCGACCACCCGCTCCTCGACCCCGCCGGCGCCTGCCGCCAGTGCATCGTCGAGGTCGAGGGCCAGCGCAAGCCGATGGCCTCCTGCACCATCACCTGCACCGACGGCATGGTCGTCAAGTCGCAGCTGACCTCCCCGGTCGCCGAGAAGGCCCAGCACGGCGTGATGGAGCTGCTGCTCATCAACCACCCGCTGGACTGCCCGGTCTGCGACAAGGGCGGCGAGTGCCCCCTCCAGAACCAGGCCATGTCCCACGGGCAGGCCGACTCCCGCTTCGAAGGCGTCAAGCGGACGTACGAGAAGCCCGTCCCGATCTCCACCCAGGTGCTGCTCGACCGCGAGCGGTGCGTGCTCTGCGCCCGCTGCACCCGCTTCTCCAACCAGGTCGCCGGCGACCCGATGATCGAGCTCATCGAGCGAGGCGCCCTCCAGCAGGTCGGCACCGGCGAGGGTGACCCCTTCGAGTCGTACTTCTCCGGCAACACCATCCAGATCTGCCCGGTCGGCGCGCTGACCTCGGCCGCCTACCGCTTCCGCTCCCGCCCCTTCGACCTGGTCTCCTCGCCCTCGGTGTGCGAGCACTGCGCCGGCGGCTGCGCCACCCGCACCGACCACCGGCGCGGCAAGGTCATGCGCCGCCTCGCGCAGGACGACCCCGAGGTCAACGAGGAGTGGATCTGCGACAAGGGCCGGTTCGCCTTCCGGTACGCGCAGCAGCGCGACCGGCTGACGACCCCCCTCGTGCGGAACGCGGACGGCGCCCTCGAACCCGCCTCCTGGCCCGAGGCGCTGGAGGCCGCCGCCCGCGGGCTCGTCCGCGGCCGCACCGGCGTCCTCGCCGGCGGCCGGCTCACCGTCGAGGACGCCTACGCGTACGCCAAGTTCGCCCGGGTCGCCCTCGACACCCACGACGTCGACTTCCGCGCCCGGGTCCACTCCGGCGAGGAGGCCGACTTCCTCGCCGCCCACGTCGCCGGCCGCGGCCGCGACCTGGACGGCAGCGGGGTCACGTACACCTCGCTCGAAGCCGCGCCGATGGTGCTGCTCGTCGGCCTGGAGTCCGAGGAGGAGGCCCCCGGCGTCTTCCTGCGGCTCCGCAAGGCCTGGCGCAAGCACGGGCAGAAGACGTACGCCGTCGCCTCCCACGCCACCCGCGGCCTGGAGAAGACCGGCGGCACCCTGCTGCCCGCCGCCCCCGGCACCGAGACCGAGTGGCTCGACGCCCTCACCTCCCGGGTCGGCCTCGACTCCACCGGCTGGGCCGCCGCCGAGGCGCTGCGCCAGGACGGCGCCGTCATCGCCGTCGGCGAGCGGCTCGCCGGGGTGCCCGGCGCGCTCACCGCCGCCCTGCGGGCCTCCGCCGCCACCGGCGCGAAGCTCGTCTGGATCCCGCGCAGGGCCGGCGAGCGGGGCGCGATCGAGGCCGGCGCGCTGCCGAGCCTGCTGCCCGGCGGCCGGCCCGCGACCGACCCCCGCGCGCGTGAGGAGGTCGCCGCCGTCTGGGGCGTCCGCGAACTCCCGCACGGCTACGGCCGCGACACCGGCCAGATCCTCCAGGCCGCCGCCGGCGGCGAACTCGCCGCGCTGCTCGTCGGCGGCGTCGACGTGGACGACCTGCCGGACCCGGCACGCGCGCGTGAGGCCCTCGACACGGCCTTCGTCGTCTCGCTGGAACTGCGCCCCGGCGCGGTCACCGAGCGCGCCGACGTCGTCCTGCCGGTCGCCGCCGTCGCCGAGAAGCCCGGCACCTTCCTCAACTGGGAGGGCCGCGCCCGGATGTTCGAGGCCGCGCTCAAGCCCGAGCAGATGACGAGGCCGCTCGCCCCCACGGACGCCCGCGTGCTCCACATGCTGGCCGACGCGATGGACGCCCACCTCGCCCTGCCCGACCTGAAGGCGGCCCGGCGCGAGCTGGACCGGCTCGGCCGCTGGACCGAGGAGCGGGCCTCCGAGCCCACCGCGCACGCGGTCCCGGCCCCCCGGCCCGGCGACGGCGAGGCCGTCCTCGCCGGCCACCGGCTCCTGCTCGACCTCGGCCGCCTCCAGGAGGGCGACACCGCCCTGGCCGGCACCCGGCACGCGGCGGTCGCCCGGCTCTCCGCCGCCACCGCCGCCGACACCGGCGTCAAGGACGGCGACCTCCTGGAGGTCACCGGCCCCGCGGGCTCCGTCGCCTTCCCCCTCCAGGTCACCGAGATGCCCGACCGGGTCGTCTGGCTCCCGCTGAACTCGGCCGGCCACGGCGTCCTCGCCGGCACCGGCGCCCGCCCGGGCGACCTGGTCCGCATCGGCCCGGCCACCCCTTCGACGGAGGTGCAGGCGTGAACACCCTCCTCGCAGCCGAGGACCTCTCCCTGTTCGGGACGGACCCCTGGTGGCTCGTCGCGATCAAGGCCGTCTTCTGCTTCGCGTTCCTGATGGTGACCGTGCTCTTCTCCATCGTGTGGGAGCGCAAGGTCGTCGCCTGGATGCAGCTGCGCATCGGCCCCAACCGGCACGGCCCCTGGGGCCTCCTCCAGTCCCTCGCGGACGGCATCAAGCTGATGCTCAAGGAGGACGTGATCGTCAAGCGGGCCGACAAGGTCGTCTACGTCCTGGCCCCGATCGTCGCCGCCATCCCCGCCTTCATGGCGATCGCCGTGATCCCCTTCGGCCCGGCCGGCAACGAGGTGTCGATCTTCGGCCAGCGCACCACGATGCAGCTCACCGACCTGCCGATCGCGATGCTGTACATCCTCGCGGTCGCCTCCGTCGGCATCTACGGCATCGTCCTCGCCGGCTGGTCGTCCGGCTCCACGTACCCGCTCCTCGGCGGCCTGCGCTCCTGCGCGCAGATGATCTCGTACGAGATCGCCATGGGCGCGGCCTTCGCCTCCGTCTTCCTCTACTCCGGCTCGATGTCGACCTCGGCGATCGTCGAGGCCCAGCAGGACCGCTGGTTCGTGATCCTGCTGCCGGTGTCGTTCCTCATCTACATCGTGACGATGGTCGGCGAGACCAACCGCGCCCCCTTCGACATGCCGGAGTCCGAGGGCGACCTCGTCGGCGGCTTCAACACCGAGTACTCGTCCATCAAGTTCGCGATGTTCATGCTCGCCGAGTACGTGAACATGGTGACGGTCTCCGCGGTGTCGGTGACCCTCTTCCTGGGCGGCTGGCGGGCCCCGTACCCGATCAGCACCTTCTGGGAGGGCGCCAACCACGGCTGGTGGCCGATGCTGTGGTTCGTCCTCAAGGTGCAGCTGCTGCTCTTCTTCTTCATCTGGCTGCGCGGCACCCTGCCCCGGGTCCGCTACGACCAGCTGATGAAGCTCGGCTGGAAGGTGCTCATCCCGGTCTCCGTGGTCTGGCTGATGCTGGTCGCCACCGTCCGGGCGCTGCGCAACGAGAACATCGCCTTCACCGACATCGTGCTGTACGTGGCCGGTGCCGTCCTCGTGGTGCTGCTGCTCTCCTTCGTCGCCGACCTCTTCCGCGACAAGAAGGCGAAGGCCACGGCCGCGCGGCCCGCCGCCGAGCGGGAGTTCGACCCGATGGCCGGCGGCTTCCCCGTGCCGCCCAAGCCCGGACAGTCCCTGCCGCCCGTGCCCCGGCGCAGGTCCCGACACCAGCGGGACCTCGTTGTCAGTGGTGGCCCCGATACTGCTACCGAGAGTGATGAGAGGGGGACGGATCGTGTCTGACTTCCAGAATCCGGTGGCCGGCTTCGGCGTGACCTTCAAGGCCATGTTCAAGAAGCGGCTGACCGAGCAGTACCCGGAGCAGAAGAAGACGACGGCGCCCCGTTTCCACGGCCGGCACCAGCTCAACCGCCACCCGGACGGCCTGGAGAAGTGCGTCGGCTGCGAGCTGTGCGCCTGGGCCTGCCCCGCCGACGCCATCTACGTGGAGGGCGCGGACAACACGGACGAGGAGCGCTACTCGCCCGGCGAGCGGTACGGCCGCGTCTACCAGATCAACTACGCCCGCTGCATCCTGTGCGGGCTGTGCATCGAGGCGTGTCCCACCCGCGCGCTGACGATGACCAACGAGTTCGAGCTGGCCGACTCCTCCCGAGAGAACCTCATCTACACCAAGGAGCAGCTCCTCGCGGGCCTCGACGAGCGCATGGTCGACACCCCGCACGCGATCTTCCCCGGCATGACCGAGCAGGACTACTACCGGGGCCTGGTCACCGAGGCCGCGCCCGGCACCGAGCGCCAGGTCGCCGTCTCCAAGGGCGAGGAGCCGCAGGAGGGCGCGTCGACCACCGGGGAGAACGAGCCCGCGTCGGGGAAGGTGATCGGCCGATGAGCGCGCTCGCGGCGTACGCCACCTCCTCCGGTGAGGCGTTCCAGTTCTGGGTGCTCGGCACCGTCGCCGTCGTCGGCGCGCTGTGCACCATCCTCATGAAGAAGGCCGTGCACTCGGCGCTCTGCCTGGCCGGCACGATGATCGTGCTCGCGGTCTTCTACCTGGCCAACGGCGCCTATTTCCTCGGCATCGTGCAGATCGTCGTCTACACCGGCGCGATCATGATGCTCTTCCTCTTCGTCGTCATGCTGGTCGGCGTCACGGCCGCGGACTCGCTGAAGGAGACCATCAAGGGCCAGCGCTGGTGGGCCGCCGCCTGCGGCCTCGGCTTCGGCGTCCTGCTCTTCGCCGGCATCGGGAACGCGGCGCTGACCGAGTTCGCCGGCCTCGGCGCGGCGAACACGGCCCACGGGGGGAACGTGGAGGGCCTGGCGGCCCTCATCTTCACCAAGTACGTCTTCGCCTTCGAGATCACCGGCGCCCTGCTGATCACCGCCGCCGTCGGCGCGATGGTCCTCACCCACCGGGAGCGCACCGAGCGGGCCCGGACCCAGCGCGAGCTGGCCGAGCAGCGCGTGCGCGAGGGCAAGCACCTGCCGCCGCTGCCCGCCCCCGGCGTCTACGCCCGGCACAACGCGGTGGACATCGCGGGCCTGCTGCCCGACGGCACCCCGTCCGAGCTCACCGTCATCTCGACCCTGCGCAAGCGGGGCCAGGTGCGGGACGTGTCGACGGAGGCGCTCGCCGACCTCAAGGCCCTGGAGCAGCGCTCCGCGGAGCGCCTCGGACGCGACCGGGACGAAGAGGAGGCCAACCGGTGAATCCCGTCAACTACCTGTACCTCTCCGCCCTGTTGTTCACCATCGGCGCGGTCGGGGTGCTGATCCGGCGGAACGCGATCGTGGTCTTCATGTGCGTGGAGCTGATGCTCAACGCCTGCAACCTCGCGTTCGTCACCTTCTCCCGCATGCACGGCAACCTCGACGGCCAGATCATCGCCTTCTTCACGATGGTCGTGGCCGCCGCGGAGGTCGTGGTCGGGCTCGCGATCATCGTGTCCGTCTTCCGATCCCGCCACTCGGCCTCGGTCGACGACGCCAGCCTGATGAAGCTGTGAGGGGCTGACCGTGGAAAATCTCATTGCGCTCCTCATCGGGGCACCTCTGCTCGGCGCGGCGGTCCTGCTGTGCGGCGGGCGGCGGCTCGACAAGGCGGGGCACTGGCTCGGCACGCTGCTCGCGGCCGTCTCCTTCGTCATCGGTCTCGCGCTCTTCGCCGACATGCTCGGCAAGGCCGCCGACGACCGGGCGATGCACCAGCACCTGTTCTCCTGGATCCCCGTCGAGGGCTTCCAGGCGGACATCGCCTTCCAGCTCGACCAGCTGTCGATGACCTTCGTCCTGCTGATCACCGGCGTGGGCACGCTCATCCACGTCTACTCGATCGGCTACATGGAGCACGACGAGCGGCGCCGCCGCTTCTTCGGCTACCTGAACCTGTTCGTCGCGGCGATGCTGCTGCTGGTCCTGGCGGACAACTACCTGCTGCTGTACTTCGGCTGGGAGGGCGTCGGCCTCGCCTCGTACCTCCTGATCGGCTTCTGGCAGCACAAGCCCAGCGCGGCCACCGCCGCGAAGAAGGCGTTCCTGGTCAACCGGGTCGGCGACATCGGCCTGTCGATCGCGATCATGCTGATGTTCACCACCTTCGGCACCTTCGCCTTCGGGCCGGTGCTGGAGTCGGCGGGCGAGACCTCCGAGGGCACGGTGACCGCGATCGGCCTGATGCTGCTCCTCGCGGCCTGCGGCAAGTCGGCCCAGGTGCCGCTCCAGTCCTGGCTCGGGGACGCGATGGAGGGCCCGACCCCGGTCTCGGCCCTGATCCACGCGGCCACCATGGTCACCGCCGGCGTGTACCTGATCGTCCGCTCCGCCGACATCTTCAACGCGGCGCCGGACGCCCAGCTCGTCGTCACCATCGTCGGCGCGGTCACGCTGCTCTTCGGTGCGATCGTCGGTTGCGCGAAGGACGACATCAAGAAGGCCCTCGCCGGGTCGACGATGTCGCAGATCGGCTACATGATCCTCGCGGCCGGCCTCGGCCCCATCGGCTACGTCTTCGCGATCATGCACCTGGTGACGCACGGCTTCTTCAAGGCGGGGCTCTTCCTCGGCGCCGGTTCGGTCATGCACGGCATGAACGACGAGGTCGACATGCGGAAGTACGGCGGCCTCAGGAAGTACATGCCGGTCACCTTCGTGACCTTCGGCCTCGGCTACCTGGCCATCATCGGCTTCCCGGGCCTGTCCGGCTTCTTCTCCAAGGACAAGATCATCGAGGCGGCCTTCGCCAAGGGCGGCACCGAGGGCTGGATCCTCGGCGCGGTCACCCTGCTGGGCGCCGCCATCACCGCGTACTACATGACCCGCGTGATGCTGATGACCTTCTTCGGCGAGAAGCGCTGGCAGCCGGACGAGCACGGCCACGAGCCGCACCCGCACGAGTCCCCGAAGTCCATGACCGTGCCGATGATCCTGCTGGCCTTCGGCTCCGTCTTCGCGGGCGGGATCTTCGGCATCGGCGACCGGTTCGTGAACTGGCTGGAGCCCGTCACCGACTACGAGCACGGCCACCCGCCGATCAGCGCCCTGGCCGTCACCTCGGCCACCGTCGCCGTCATGGTGATCGGTGTCGGCCTCGCGTACCTCCAGTACGGGCGCAAGCCCGTCCCGGTGGTCGCCCCGCGCGGCTCGCTGCTCACCCGGGCCGCCCGCCGCGACCTGCTCCAGGACGACTTCAACCACGCCGTCTTCGTCACCGGCGGCACCCACCTGACCCGCTCGCTGGTCTACGTCGACCACTCGCTCGTGGACGGCGTGGTCAACGGCACCGCGGCGAGCGTGGGCGGTCTCTCCGGGCGGCTGCGCAAGCTCCAGAACGGCTACGCCCGCTCGTACGCGGTCTCCATGTTCGGCGGTACGGCGATCCTCATCGCCGCGACCCTGCTGATGAGGGCGGTGTAACTCCCATGTCCTTCCCGCTCCTTACGGCGACGGCAGCGGTGCCGGCGGTCGGTGCGATCCTCACCGCCGCCGTGCCCGCGGCCCGCCGCACCGCCGCCAAGTGGCTGGCGCTGACCGTCTCCCTGGTCACGCTGGTGCTGGCCGGGATCGTCTTCGCCCGCTTCGAACCGGGCGGCGACCGCTACCAGCTGGTCGAGTCCCACTCCTGGATCAAGGACTTCGGGGTCCGGTACGAGCTGGGCGTCGACGGCATCGGGGTGGCGCTGATCGCGCTGACCGCGCTGCTGATCCCGTTCATCGTCCTGGCGGGCTGGCACGACGCCGACCCCCTGGAGACCTCGTCGAAGAGGTGGCGGCCGACGCAGGGCTTCTTCGCCCTGATCCTGATGGTCGAGGCGATGGTGATCCTCTCCTTCGAGGCCACCGACGTCTTCCTCTTCTACATCCTCTTCGAAGCCATGCTCATCCCGATGTACTTCCTCATCGGCGGCTTCGGCGACCGCGCGCACAGCGGCACCGACGAGAACGCGGCGGCGCAGCGCTCCTACGCGGCGGTCAAGTTCCTGCTCTACAACCTGGTCGGCGGCCTGATCATGCTGGCCGCGGTCATCGGGCTCTACGCGGTCGCGGGGAACTTCTCGCTCACCGAGATCGCCGAGGCCCGGGCGAACGGCTCGCTGGAGATGGCGAGCAGCACCGAGAAGTGGCTGTTCCTCGGCTTCTTCTTCGCCTTCGCGGTGAAGGCGCCGCTGTGGCCGCTGCACACCTGGCTGCCGAACGCGATGGGGGAGGCGACCGCCCCGGTCGCCGTCCTCATCACCGCCGTCGTCGACAAGGTCGGCACCTTCGCGATGCTCCGCTTCTGCCTCGGCCTCTTCCCCGAGGCGTCGAAGTGGGCCACCCCCGCGATCGTCGTCCTCGCCCTGATCAGCATCGTGTACGGGGCGCTGCTCGCGGTCGGCCAGCGGGACATCAAGCGGCTGGTCGCCTACGCGTCGATCTCCCACTTCGGCTTCATCATCCTGGGCATCTTCGCGATGACCAGCCAGGGCCAGTCCGGCGCCACGCTGTACATGGTCAACCACGGCATCTCCACCGCCGCGCTGATGCTCGTCGCCGGCTTCCTGATCTCCCGGCGCGGCTCGCGGCTCATCGCCGACTACGGCGGTGTGCAGAAGGTCGCCCCGGTCCTCGCCGGCACCTTCCTGATCGGCGGCCTCGCGACCCTGTCGCTGCCCGGACTCGCCCCGTTCGTCAGCGAGTTCCTGGTCCTGGTGGGCACCTTCGCCCGCTACCCGGTGGCCGGGATCGTCGCCACCACCGGCATCGTCCTCGCCGCGCTGTACGTCCTCGTCCTCTACCAGCGGACGATGACCGGCCCGGTGAAGGAGGAGGTGCGGTCGATGCCCGACCTGCGGCCGCGCGAGCTCGCCGTCGTCGCCCCGCTCATCGCCGTCCTGCTCTTCCTCGGCGTCTTCCCGAAGCCGCTGACGGACGTGGTCAACCCGGCGGTCCGGCACACCATGTCGGACGTCCAGCGGACCGACCCCCAGCCCGAAGTCCCCGTCCAGAACGTGGAGGCGGCCAAGTGAACGCCCTCGCTGTCCACACCCTGTGGACGACGGCCGCCGAGCCGCTGAACAAGATCCCGGCGCCGAAGATCGAGTACACCCAGCTCGCGCCGGTGCTGATCGTCGTCGGCGCGGCGGTCCTCAGCGTCCTCGTCGAGGCCTTCGTGCCCCGCAGGGGACGGTACGTCAGCCAGGTCTTCCTCTCGGTCCTGGCCCTCGCGGCCGCGTTCGCCGCCGTCGTCGGCCTCGCGGCCGGCGGCTACGGCACCACCAAGGCCCGCATCGCGGCCATGGGCGCCATCGCCGTCGACGGTCCCGCCCTGTTCCTCCAGGGCACGATCCTGCTCGCCTCGATCGTGGCGGTCTTCACCTTCGCCGAGCGCAGGCTCGACCCGGCCGACCACGGCCACAAGGTCGACTCCTTCGCGGCCGAGGCGGCGGCCGTCCCCGGCGGCGACCACGAGAGGGCGGCCGTCAAGGCCGGCTTCACCACCACCGAGGTCTTCCCGCTCGCGCTCTTCGCGATCGCCGGCATGCTGGTCTTCCCGGCCGCCAACGACCTCCTGACCCTCTTCATCGCCCTGGAGGTCTTCTCCCTCCCGCTGTACCTGCTGTGCGCCGTCGCCCGCCGCAAGCGGCTGATGTCGCAGGAGGCGGCCGTCAAGTACTTCCTGCTCGGCGCCTTCTCCTCGGCCTTCCTGCTCTTCGGGATCGCCCTGCTCTACGGCTACGCGGGCTCCGTCTCGTACGCCACCATCGCCCAGGTCGTCGACGGCTCCGTCACGGCGGTGAACCCGGCGCTCGCCGAGACGATGGGCAACGACGCGCTGCTCCTCGTCGGCTTCGCGCTGCTCCTCATGGGGCTGCTCTTCAAGGTCGGCGCCGTCCCGTTCCACATGTGGACCCCGGACGTCTACCAGGGCGCCCCGACGCCGGTGACCGGCTTCATGGCCGCCGCCACCAAGGTCGCCGCCTTCGGCGCGCTGCTCCGCCTGCTGTACGTGGTGCTGCCGGGCCTCACCTGGGACTGGCGGCCGGTCATGTGGGGCGTCGCGATCGTCACGATGCTCGGCGGCGCGGTCGTCGCCATCACCCAGACCGACATCAAGCGGCTGCTCGCCTACTCGTCGATCGCGCACGCGGGCTTCCTGCTCGCGGGCGTCATCGCCGCCACCCCGAGCGGCATCTCGTCGGTCCTGTTCTACCTGGGCGCCTACTCCTTCGTGACGATCGGCGCCTTCGCCGTCGTCACGCTGGTGCGGGACGCGGGCGGCGAGGCCACCCACCTCTCCAAGTGGGCCGGTCTGGGCCGCCGTTCGCCGCTGGTCGCGGCGGTCTTCGCGGTCTTCCTGCTCGCCTTCGCCGGCATTCCGCTGACCTCCGGCTTCTCCGGCAAGTTCGCGGTGTTCAAGGCGGCGGCGGAGGGCGGCGCGGGCGCGCTCGTGGTCGTCGGCGTCATCGCCTCGGCGGTGGCGGCGTTCTTCTACATCCGGGTGATCGTGCTGATGTTCTTCAGCGAGCCGAAGGCGGACGGCCCCACGGTCGCCGTGCCCTCGGTCCTGACCACGCTCACCATCACGGCGGGCGTGGTGGTCACCCTGGTCCTCGGCCTCGCGCCGCAGTACTTCCTGGACCTGGCGGGCGAGGCGAGCGTCTTCGTCCGCTGACGCACCACGGGCAGGGCCCGGCTCGGGGGCGAGCCGGGCCCTTCCGCGTGCCTACGCCTTCGGGGCGTCCTCCGGGCAGACGCAGTGGACCCGGGGGTTGTACGGGGCGAAGAGCCCGGACGGGTTCTTCTTGTAGAGCCAGGCGTGCAGCGAGTAGATCTCGCCGAGGCCCGGGATCAGCTCCGGGCCGTCGAACTCCTTGCCGAAGAGGTGCGGAGCGGACTGGCCGGTGTACGGGACGACCCACTCCAGGGCGACCAGTTCCCGCTGCCCGGTCTCGTGGTTCTTCGCGTAGATCACGGCCGCGGGCCGCTCCGGGTCGGTCGAACCGATGTTGTCCCGGTTGACGTAGTGGTACCCCATGCCGCCGAGCTTCTCCTCGCTCTGGTCCTCGATGCACACGTCGGTGCGCTCGAAGCCGTCGGCGATCGCCTCCTGCTCGGACTTGTACCGCTTGCTGGCCTCGTACGTCCTCGCCAGGTCCGGATGGGGCCATCCGTGGTCGCCGCCGGCGACCGGGGACGGCGGGCCCGGCGGAGACGGCCGGGGCGGCGGCGCCCAGGGCCAGGGCGGCGGAAGCGGCGAGAGCGAGCGCGGCCATGAAGGGCCGGGGTCGTGCGGACATCGCGGATGTACTCCTCGGGGGGATGGCGCCCCCGTGTGGGGCGCCGGAAGGGGCCGGCCCCTCCCCAGGGCCGCCGTGAGGAGCATCGAACGCCCCCGTCCCGCCCGCACCCGGAACTGACCCAGGGGAGGGGACACGGGGGGTGACCTCCTAGGCTCCCGGTTCATGGACGTGGATCTCGACACCCTGGCGTGGCACGCGCGGGGCAACGGCGGCCTCCACCTGCGCACGGTGAAGGTGCTGCTGGAGCACGATCAGCTCGATGTGGTGATCCGCGCGGCTACCGAGCGGGGCGAGTGGGTCTGCGCCCGGGAGGCCGTACGGGAGCTGTGCGAGGCCGGGGAGTTCGGGCGGGCGGAGGCCGTGATGGCCCCCTTCGTGAAGCTCGGCTGGCGGCCCGCGGCGTGGGAGACCGCCCGGATCCTGGTGCGGGCGGGGCGTGCGGAGGAGGCCCTGGCGCGCGCGCCGCGGCCGGAGGACGCGGAGGACCGCCGGCACCTCGCGGAGCTCCTCGCGGAGGCGGGACGGGTGGACGAGGCGATCGACCTGCTCGCGCCCCGGCTGGACGAGGACGGGATGACGTACTGCCTGGCGCGGGTGACCGAGGGGCGGGGGAGGGACGAGCGGGTGCTGGAGCTGCTCCCGCCCGGGGCGTCGTCGACGCGAGCCCGGGTCCTCGAACGCGCGGGCCGGATCGAGGAAGCGGTCAGGACGCTCCGCGAGGCGATCGTCGTCCGCGACACCGTGATGGTGGGCGTCGTGGAGGCCCTCGCCGAGCTGTTCCTCCGGCACGGGCGGACCGAGGAGCTGCGGGAACTGGCCACGGGCAGGCACGCGGACCACGCCGTGAAGCAGTACGTGAGGGCGCTGGAGGAGCGCGGCCGGGGCGCGGAGGCGGAGGACCTGCTGCGGGAGAGCGTCGCGACGCGGGAGTACTGTGCGCGGCCCCGCTGGTGCCTGGTCGAACTGCTCGTCCGGCAGGGGCGGTTCGAGGAGGCGCGGGAGGTCGCCCGGCCCACGTACGGGGACGAGGGCAACGGCATCCTGGCGCCCCTGATCCACGTGCTGGTCGACGCGGGACAGGCGGACCTGGCACTGCGGCACGTGGAGGAGCTGGAGGCGGCCGGGGTGCTGGACGAGGAGAGCGACTGGATCCTCAGCAACCGGGTCTGGCTGCTGGGCGAGGCGGGCCGGTGCGAGGAGGCCCTGGCCTGGGCGGCGACCCTGCCGCCGGAGGAGGAGAAGTACACAGCCGTCGTCTCGGCCGGGGTCCTGGAGAGGCTCGGCCGGACCGACGAGGCGGTCGAGCTGCTGCGGACGACCGAGGGGGTCTCGGCCTGGGAAGCGGTGGAGGTCCTCGCCCGCCGGGGGCGGGGCGCCGAGGGATTGGCCGGGATGCCGTCGCCGGCCGCGGAGCGGGAGGCATGGCACCGGCGCTACCGCCGGTGAGGCGGGCCTCCTGACAGGGCGTGGTCCTCGTGGGATCGTGGACGGCCGAATGGTCTGTACCTGTTGGGGAGGGGATCTCCGTGCGTGGGACCACCGTCTTGCCCGGGGTGCCGTGTGAAGCGCCCCGGGACGGGGAGCCGCCGGTGCACCGGCTGGAGGTGCGGCTGCCCGATCGGGTGCCGTTCGCGGCCGGGGGGTTCGACGCGATGGGGCCCATGGCGCGGGCCGACCATCCGCATCGGCACACCTTCTACGAGATCGTGCACGTCGTGGAGGGGACGGGCGTGCACGTTCTCGACGCCGAGCGGTACGACGTGCGGCCGCCGCAGCTCGGGGTGATCCTCCCCGGGCAGGTGCACCGGTGGGAGGGGGTGCGGGGGCTCGACGGGTCGCTCGTGCTGTTCACGCCGGAGTTCCTGGTGGGCGGGGCGGGGGACGAGGAGCTGCTGCGGCGGCTGGGGGAGCGGCCCTGGGTCGATCTCGACGCCGGTGCGCACGCCCGGACCTCGTTGTTGATGGGGGAGCTCGCGGAGGAGTACCGGGGCGGGGACGACGGGTTCGCGGGGGTGCTGCGGTCGTTGCTGCACGTGTTGCTCGTGCGGGCCGCGCGGGTGCCCGGCGGGCGGGCCGTGGCGCCGCCGCGCGGGGTCGCCGGGGAGTTCCTGCGGATCGTGGCCGACGCCGGGAGCGGCGGGCTGTCCGTACGGGAGTGCGCCGGGCGGATCGGGGTCACGCCCGGGCACCTCAACGAGGTCGTGCGGGCCGCCACCGGCCGGACGCCCGCCGCGCTGCTGCGGGAGGCGCGGGTGCGGGAGGCACAGCGGCTGCTGGTCGCCACGGAGCTTTCCGTGCGGCAGGTGGGGGCCCGGGTGGGGTTCGAGGACCCCGCCTACTTCTGCCGGTTCTTCCGGCGGGAGGCGGGGGTGAGTCCGGGGGACTTTCGAAAACACCATGAGCGCCCCGTTCCGTCCATCGAAGCCGGCGCCCCGCCCCCCTAGGTTCGTGCCGATCCCAGCCCCCACCCGAGGAGCCAGGCACATGGACAGCGAGAGCAGGAGCAGGACCGGGCACGTCACGCGCAAGACCGTGCTGCGGGCGGCGCTCGCGGCCGGCATGGCCGCGCCGGCCGTGCTCATGGGCGTCCCGGCGCTCGCCCGGACGCTGAGCGGGAGCGAGGCGGCCCTCGACCTCACCCCGGAGTGCGACGACGGCGACGACCTGACCGTGCCGCAGATGGAAGGGCCGTACTTCAAGCCCAACTCCCCGCTGCGGAGCGCCATGAAGGACGGACCGGGGACGCCGCTGACCGTCAGCGGCTACGTGTTCGGACGGGCCTGCCGGCCGGTGTCCGGCGTGCTGCTCGACTTCTGGCAGGCCGACACCAACGGGGCGTACGACAACACCGGGTTCAGGTTCCGGGGGCACCAGTTCACCGGTGCCGACGGGTCGTTCGAGCTCACCACGATCGTCCCCGGGCTCTACCCGGGCCGCACCCGGCACCTCCACGTCAAGGTGCAGGCGCCCGGGCGGCCGATCCTCACCACCCAGCTGTACTTCCCGAACGAGCCCCGCAACAACACCGACAGCATCTTCGACCCGCGGCTGCTCATGACCGTCCGGGACGCCGGCGGGGCCCGCGAGGCCGCGTTCGACTTCGTCATCGACGTACCGCAGGGCCCGGGCCCGACGCCGACCCCGACCGGCACGCCGACGACCGCCCCGCCCGGCGGCACCTGGACCGCCGGACGGGCGTACGCGGCCGGGGACCGGGTCACGTACGGCGGCGTGGGCTACGTCTGTCTCCAGGCCCACACCGCCATGGCCGGCTGGGAGCCGCCGAACGTGCCCGCCCTCTGGCGGGTCGGCTAGGGCTCAGGCCGACGGGACGATCCGGCCCCGGACCTCGCCCAGGCCCACTCGGGTGCCGTCCGGGCCGGGCGCCCACGCGGTCAGCACGACCTCGTCGCCGTCCTCCAGGAACGTCCGCTTGCCGCCCGCGAGTTCGATCGCGTCCCGGCCGTTCCAGGTCAGCTCCAGGAGCGAGCCGCGCTGGTTCACCTCGGGGCCGGAGACCGTGCCGGAGCCGTACAGGTCGCCGGTGCGCAGCGAGGCGCCGTTCACCGTCATGTGGGCGAGCTGCTGCGCGGCCGTCCAGTACATGGTGGAGAACGGCGGCTCCGCCACGACCTCGCCGTTGATCTCCACGGAGATCCGCACGTCGTAGCCGCCCGGCTCCTCCTCCGCCGTGTCGTCCAGGTACGGCAGGAGGGGGAGGTCCCGGGCCGGCGGCGCGGTGCGGGCTGCGTCCAGGGCCTCCAGGGGCGTCACCCAGGCCGACACCGAGGTCTGGAAGGACTTGCCGAGGAAGGGGCCCAGCGGCACGTACTCCCACGCCTGCACGTCCCGCGCCGACCAGTCGTTCAGCAGCGTCAGGCCGAAGACGTGGTCCCGGAAGGCGGAGAGCGGGACCGGGCGGCCCAGCTCCGACGGGGTGCCGACGAGGAAGCCGACCTCCGCCTCGATGTCCAGCTTCACCGACGGGCCGAAGACCGGCGCCGCGTCGGCGGGCGCCTTCCGCTGGCCCGAGGGGCGCACCACGTCCGTGCCGGAGACCACGACCGTGCCCGCCCGGCCGTGGTAACCGATCGGCAGGTGCTTCCAGTTGGGCGTCAGCGGCTCGCCGTCCGGGCGGAAGATGCGGCCCACGTTGGTGGCGTGGTGCTCGCTCGCGTAGAAGTCCACGTAGTCCGCGACCTCGTACGGCAGGTGCAGCGTCACCGCGTCCAGCGGGTGCAGCAGCGGCTCGATCTCCGGGCGGTGCGCCGGGACCGTCACCCAGGCCGTCAGCGCCCGGCGGACGTCCCGCCAGGCGGTCCGCCCGGCCGCGAGCAGCGCGCCGAGGTCCGGCCGGTCGAGGAGGGAGGCGTACGGGGAGCCGAGCGCGTGCGCCGCGGCCCCCGCGTCCAGCACGTACCCGCCGATCCGGACGCCGAGCCGGCGGCGGCCCGGCTCGTCGCTCGTGGAGAAGACGCCGTACGGGAGGTTGTGCGGGCCGAAGGGGTCGCCCTCGGCCAGGTCGAGCGGGCTGTGCTCGGACATCGGTGCGTGCCTCGCTTTCGATGATGGGTGAGGGACACGTTACGGGGCGGGCCGCCGGGCGAGGATGACATGGATCACAGAGAAACCGGGGCCTAAGAGAGCAACTGCCCCGGTTCGCGGGGTTTGTTCGGGCGGTGGCGGGGGCGACCCGTCCGAGCTGGGGAAACGTCCCTGTCGCGGGCCCCGGTCGGGCCATACGATCACGGTGGTGCCGCCCCCGCGTGAGGAGTCCGCGGGCGCGCACCCCCTCACGCTTCCCTGACCAGGAAAAGGCCCCCACGTGAAGATCCGCCGCATTCTCGCGACCGCCGTCGCCGCCGCCGTCACCGCGCCGGTCGTCCTCCTCTCCGCCGGGCCCGCCTTCGCGGAGACCCCGAAGCCGGCGTCGAGCACGACCGTCCCGGACGCCCCCTCCCGCGAGGAGCTGGAGGAGGCCGTCGCCCGGGCGCAGGCGAAGGTCGACGAGCTGCAGCGGCAGCGGGACGCCGTCGAGGCCGAGCTGAAGAAGTGGGACACGGACCCGGCCGCGATCGTCGACCCCGCCCTCATCGAGGCGCGCACCGCCGCCGAGGAGGCCGTGGAGAAGGCCGAGGCCGACAAGGCCGCCGCCGACGAGGCGCTGACCGCCGCGGAGGAGAGGCTCGCGGCGGCCGCCCCCGAGGAGAAGGAGGCGGCCGAGAAGGCCGTCGAGGAGGCGAGGAAGGCCGTCGAGGACGCCCAGGGCGTCCTCGACGCCAAGGAGGCCGAGCTGGAGACGGCCCGGCAGAACGCCATCACCGGTTTCATCGAGTTCGTGAAGCGCGAGCTGAACCCGGTCGTCGCGAAGCTGGAGGCGGCCCAGGAGGAGCTCGCCGAGGCCCAGGAGGCCCTGGCGAACCACGAGGAGCCGAAGCCGGGCGACGGCGAGGAAGACGGGGAAGACGGGGAAGAGGGCGAGGAGGAAGGCGGGGAAGAGGTGACCGAGTGCGACGCGGACACCCTCGCCGTCGCCCTCACCGGCCCCCGCTCCGTCGCCGCCGGCGCCAGCGCCGTCTTCTCGATGAAGGTGGAGAACACCTCCGACCGGAAGCTGGACGACGTGAGCGCGTCCGTCTTCGCCGGCGTCGTCCCCAACTCCGCGAAGGACCTGGAGGAGCTGGACGACGACTACGAGCAGTTCATCCGGTACACCACGGTCGAGTGGTCCTCCGACGCGCAGCCGCGGTGGACGAAGCTCCGCCTGGCCGAGTTCGACGACGCCGAGCTCGGCGCCCTCGCCGAGGGCGCCGAGGCCGACGTCAAGCTGCGGCTGACCGTCGCGGAGGACGCGCCCCTCGGTGCCGGCGTCCTCACCGTCTCCGCCCAGTACGACAACACGGACGGCGACTGCGGCTACACCGAGGACGAGGACGCGTACTTCGACGTCGTCGCGGCGGACTCCGGTGCCGAGCCGACGCCGTCCCCGTCCCCGTCGTCCGCCACGCCCGCCCCGGCGGCCGCCACGGGCAACGGGAACACCACCCAGCAGGGCGGCTCCTCGGCCACCCCGGTGAACAGCGGCGGCCAGCTCGCCGCGACCGGCTCCGGCGACGCCCTGCCGCAGCTCGCGGCGGCGGCCGGCGCGGCCGTCGTGCTCGGCGCCGGCGCGCTGGTCGTCGCCCGCCGCCGCAAGGCGAACGCCTGAGCGACCCCGTGATCCCCCGTACGGCCCGGGCCCGACCCGCCGTGCGGGGGATCCGCCCGCCCCCGGTCCTCCCCGGCACGGGGTGCGACACGCCGGTTCCCCGGAGGCGACCGGGTCACCCGTCCGGGTGGGGACCGGAAGGGTGAGGAAGGGCGGGGGGACCGCGCGGACGGCCGGACCGATCGCCGCTCAGAACAAGGGGCGCACTTCGTGACGTATCGGCTGATCGCGAACATACCGGGGGTGACGGGAAGGCGCCCACGGTGATCGAAACGTGACCGGATACGCTGGCGTGAGTGAATCCCGGCGACACATCGACAATCCGTGTGACCACGAACACCGTGTGATCACCACCCCAGCCGTGTGATCGTCGGCATGTGTTCGTCAGCAGGCGTCAGCAGACAGGAGACCCCCTCGTGACCGTCGTCGGGCCGTTCGGTCTTAGCGTGCGGGACCAGGCTCTTGAGGCCGATGTCCAGACGGGGTTGGCGGCCGTCGAGGCCGGCCTCCTCGACGCCACCAAGAGCGATGTCCCCTTCATCACCGAGGCCGCGCAGCACCTGGTGCTCGCCGGCGGCAAGCGGTTCCGCCCGCTGCTCGTGATGCTCGCCGCCCAGTTCGGCGACCCCTACGCGCCCGGCGTGGTGCCGGCGGCCGTCGTCGTGGAGCTCACCCACCTGGCCACGCTCTACCACGACGACGTCATGGACGAGGCGGCCGTGCGCCGGGGCGTGCCCAGCGCCAACAGCCGCTGGGGCAACTCGCTCGCCGTCCTGACGGGCGACTTCCTCTTCGCCCGCGCCTCGCACACCCTCGCCGACCTCGGCCCCGAGGCCGTCCGGATCCAGGCCGAGGCGTTCGAGCGGCTCGTCACCGGCCAGATCCTGGAGACCGCCGGTCCGATGGACGGCCGCGACCCCGTCGACCACTACCTCGACGTCCTCGGCGGCAAGACCGGCTCCCTCGTCGCCGTCTCCTGCCGCTTCGGCGCCATGATGTCCGGCGCCGACGAGTCCGTCGTCGACATCCTCACCCAGTACGGCGAGCGGCTCGGGGTCGCCTTCCAGCTCGCCGACGACGTCCTCGACATCGCCTCCGAGGGCCACGAGTCCGGCAAGACCCCCGGCACCGACCTCCGCGAGGGCGTCCCCACCCTCCCGGTCCTCCGCCTGCGGGCCGCCGCGGCCGCCCACGGCCGCCCCGAGGACCTGGAGCTCGTCGCCCTGATCGACGGCGACCTCACCGACGACGCCCGGCACGCCGAGGCGCTGCGCCGGCTCCGCGTCCACCCCGCCCTGGAGCAGGCCCGCCGGGACACCGTGCGGTACGCGGAGGAGGCCAGGGCCATGCTGGCGCCGCTGCCGGACGGCTACGCGAAGGCGGCCCTCCAGGAGCTGTGCGACGCGGTGGTGCACCGGGCGGGCTGACCCCTTCCTTCCGGGGGTACGTCCCTAGGGGCGGGTCATCCCGCAGGCGTACGCGAGGTTGATCCCGGGGGCTGACGATTCCGCGGCGCCGTCCTGGTGAGATGGAGACATCGCACGGGAAGTCCACAGGGGCACGGAGGGATCACAGACCATGGCAGCACAGCGAAAGACGAGCCGGTACGTCGTCCCGGTCGCGGTGGCCGGCGTCGCCGCCGCGACCATCGGACTGGTCCCGGCGCTCGCCGCGTCCGGCGACCCGGACCTGCCGGAGATCACGGCCCGGCAGCTCATCGAGAAGATCGCGGCCTCGGACACCCAGACCCTCTCCGGCACCTTCAAGATCTCCACCGACCTGGGGCTGCCGGCCTTCGACGGCCTGCTGGGCGGGATCGCGGGCGGCGCCGCCGAGGGCGAGGGCACCGCCGACCCGTCCGCCCAGCTCACCAAGCTGGTCTCCGGCACCCACACCCTGAAGATCGCCGCCGACGGCCCCGAGCGCCAGAAGCTGACGCTGCTCGACGGCGAGGAGCGGTACAGCCTCGTCCACAACGGCGACGAGGTGTGGGCGTACGACTCCCGCTCGAACGAGGTCTTCCACGAGAAGGGCGTCGAGGAGGCCGGCCGGGCCCCCGAGCAGGAGCTCCCGGTCTCCCCGAAGGAGCTCGCCGACGAGGTCCTGAAGGCCGCCGGCGACACCACCTCGATCACGGTCGGCGGCACGGCGAACGTCGCGGGCCGCGACGCGTACCGCCTGGTGGTCGAGCCGAAGCAGCAGGGCTCCACGGTCGACGCGATCACCATCGCGGTCGACGCGGCCACCGGCACCCCGCTGAAGTTCACCCTCGACTCCACGAGCGGCGGCAAGCCGGTCGTCGACGCGGGCTTCACCAAGGTCGACTTCGGGAAGCCGGCCGCCTCGGAGTTCGACTTCACCGTCCCGGAGGGCGCGAAGGTCACCGAGGGCGACGCGGCCGGGAAGGCGCTGGAGAAGGAGCACGGCAAGGCTCCCGAGGACCTGGAGAAGGCCCTCGGCGACCTCGGCCTCGGCGGCCTCGGGGAGCCCGGGAAGAACGGGGCGGACGGCCCCGAGGTCATCGGCGAGGGCTGGACGGCCGTCGCCCGCTTCGACACCGGCGCGCCGGCCCCGAAGACGGGGGAGGCGCCGAAGGAGGTCCAGGGCTTCCTGGACTCGCTCGGCGACGGGGTGAGCGGGAAGTTCGGCTCCGGCACCGTCTTCAAGACCAAGGTCGTCAACGTCCTGATGACGGACGACGGCAAGGTCTACGCCGGCGCGGTGACGCCGCAGAAGCTCGTGGACGTGGCGAACTCCGCCAAGAAGTAGCGGAGTTGGCGCCCGGGTGGGACGGGGAGAAGGTCACCGTCCCACCCGGGTGGTCGGTGCGGACCCTTACGGGAACGTCAGCTTGACGCTGTTGATGTAGCCGGTGTCGACGGACGCCTTGTCCTGGACGCGGAGCTTCCAGGCGCCGTTGGCGACCTCGGCGGAGGCGTTCACGGTGTAGGTCTGCCGGATGTTGTCGGCGCTGCCGCCGGAGCGGTTGTGCAGGTTGTAGACCGTGCCGTCGGGGGCGACGAGGTCGACGACCAGGTCGCCGATGTAGGTGTGGACGATGTCCACGCCGACGGCGAGGTTGCCCGGCGCGTTGCCGGTGACGCCGGTGACGTCGACCGTGGAGGTCACCGCGGCGCCGTTGTCCGGGACGGAGACGTCGGCGTCGTTGGTGAAGACCTTGCCGGTGGGCGGGGTGCCGGCGCCCGACAGGCTCCAGATCGCGTGGGCGATGGCGTCGCTGTTGCGGTCCAGGGCCGTGTCGTTGATGTTCGCGGTGGTGTCGCAGGAGGAGTGGTAGCAGCGGTCGAAGGCCGTGGCCGTACCGCCCCACTTGGAGACCTGGGCGCTGGTCTTGACCCGGCTGGCGCCGGTGAAGAGCCCGCCGACCGGGATGCCGACGTTCTTGAAGGAGGCGTGGTCGGAGCGCCCGTCGCCCTCGGTCTCGATCTCGGTCGGGACGCCGATGCCGGCGAAGTAGTTCTTGAAGGTCTGCTCGATCGCCGGGTCGTCGTCGTAGACGAAGTAGCCCGGGTTCGGCGAGCCGATCATGTCGAAGTTGAGGTAGCCGGCGAGCTTCGCGCGCTCGGTGGTGGCGAGGTTGTTCACGTAGTACTTGGAGCCGACGAGGCCCAGCTCCTCCGCGCCCCACCAGCCGAACCGCAGGTGCTTGGAGGGCTGGTAGCCGGAGCGGGCGACGGCGAGCGCGGTCTCCAGGATCGCGGCCGAGCCGGAGCCGTTGTCGTTGATGCCCGGGCCCGAGGAGACCGAGTCGAGGTGCGAGCCGGCCATGAGGACCTGGTTCGGGTCGCCGCCCGGCCAGTCGGCTATCAGGTTGTAGCCGGTGGTGCCGTTGTACGTGAACTGCTGGATCGTCGTGGTGTAGCCGACCGCGTCCAGCTTGGCCTTCACGAAGTCGATGGACGCCTTGTACCCGGCCCGCCCGTGCGCCCGGTTCCCGCCGTTGGCGGTGGCGATGGACTGGAGGTCGGTCAGGTGCTGCTTGACGTTGGCGACCGGGATGTCCGGTGCGGCGGTGGCGCCGGCGGGCGCGGCGCTCGCCGGTACGGCCCCGGCGAGCGCGCCGAGGACGAGGGCCGAGGAACCGGCCAGGGCGGAGAGTCTCGCGGAGAGTTTCATGTGGGGGCTCCGGATTCCGAACGGGGATGGGACGGAACGTGCGAGCGCCTCGCGCCGTGGGTGACGCGAGGCGTTGGAGCTGTGCGAGTGGTGCCCGCGGGGGTGGTGGAGGGGGATCCCCGCGGTGTCCGTGCGTGTGCTGAATGCTCAGCTGCATGACGATGTCCCGTCAAGACCTCAATCCGGTCAGGACGGTTCGCTCAGCGGACACCGCCCCCGGCCGGTCCGGCCCGTACGCTGTCCGGCATGGCATGCCGCATCAGTGAGCTGGTCCTCGAATGCGCCGATCCGGAACGGCTCGCCGTGTTCTGGGGAGAGGTCCTCGGGTACGTCGAGGTCGGGCGGGAGGCGGACGGGAGCATCGAGATCGGGCCGCCGGGGACCGGCTTCGGGGGCCCGCTGCCGACCCTCGTCCTCAGCCCGAACAGCGGGCCGCGGAACGGGTGGCGGCGGCTGCACATCGACGTCAGCGCGACCGACCGGGACCAGGACGCCGAGCT
Organism: Streptomyces sp. NPDC035033; assembly: GCF_040636735.1. NCBI lineage: Bacteria > Bacillati > Actinomycetota > Actinomycetes > Kitasatosporales > Streptomycetaceae > Streptomyces > Streptomyces sp. NPDC035033. The sequence continues at coordinate 46,381 of NZ_JBEZUZ010000008.1, forward strand.
GGAGCGGCTGCTCGCGCTCGGCGCGCGGCCGGCGGACGTCGGGCAGACGGGCGAGGAGGACTGGCACGTCCTCGCGGACCCGGAGGGCAACGAGTTCTGCCTCCTGCGGCGCCGCGTCGATCCCGTCTGAACTCCCGTCCGCCAGACCCCTGTTCGTGGCCGTCCGGCGCCGAGTGCGGCCCCGGGACTACGTCTTCGGTACCGGGCCGGACGGGACCGCGGGCCGATCCGGCGGGGGCGCGGGCGGGGATAGCTTCGCCGCATGCGAATCGGACTGCTTGGCACCGGAAACGTCGCCCGCGCACTGGCCCACGGCTGGAAGGGGGCGGGACACGACGTCCTCCTCGGCTCGCGCCGGCCCGGGGAGCGGACGGACCTCGGCCTTCCCGTGGCGGGGCTGGAGGAGACGGCCGCCCACGCGGAGGTGCTCGTCAACGCGACCCCCGGCGACGTCTCCGTGGAACTGCTGCGTTCCCTCGGCGCGGAGGCCCTGGCCGGCACCCTCCTCATCGACGTCGGGGTCGGCCTCTCCGACGACTACACCCGGCTCTCCCACCCCAACAGCAGCCTGGGCGAACAGATCCAGGCGGCCTTCCCCCGGACCCCCGTCGTCAAGACGCTGTGCACCATGGACTCCACCGCGATGACCGCCCCGGACGAGCTCGACGGCCCGAGCACCGTCTTCCTCTCCGGCGACGACGCCGAGGCCAAGCGGACCACCGGGCGACTGCTCGCCGACCTCGGCTGGCCGCCCTCGTCCCAGCTGGACATCGGCGACATCACCACCGCCCGGGGGCAGGAGCACTTCGCCTTCCTCTTCATGGGCATCGCGGGCGGCCTGGGCGCCCACACCTTCAACATCAAGGTGGTGCCCCGGAAGTCCTAGAGCCTGCCGCCCCGGCACGTCCGGGGCGCGCGGGCGGGCGCGGTCACGCCCCGGCCTTCTTCATCAGCTCCACCAGGGAGGAGAAGCTGTCGGCGGCGTGGCCGGCGTCCATGCCGCGGCGGAAGAGCTCGACGACGGCGGCCGGGAGGGCGGTGTCGACGCCCGCGTCGGCGTTGGTGTGCAGGACGTGCTCGACGCTGGCCGTGCCCATGGCGAGGCGGTCCACGTCGCCGACGTGCTGTCCGGCGTCGATGCGCTCGGCGTAGAAGGCGAAGAAGCCGGGCAGCGACTGCGCGGTCTCCACGGCGTGCGGCAGGATGTCCGCCGCCTTCAGGCCGTTGGCGTCGGCGAGGGCGACGGCCTGCCAGTAGCTCAGCATGGAGGTCCAGAACATGACCATGCCGATCTGGTACATGAGCGCGGCGAGGCCGGGGTCCTCCCCGCGGTGGTCGGTCCGCCCCGTGATGACCTCCAGCGCGGACCGGTGCTGGTCGAAGACCTCGCGCGGGCCGCTGTAGAAGGTCGACGACTCGGCCCGGCCGATCCCGGAGGGCGGTACGGTGACGCCGCCGGTCAGCTGGACGGCGCCCCGCTCGGCCGCCCAGCGGGCCGCGGCCCGCGCCCTCTCGGGCGTGTCCGAGCTGAGGTTGACCAGGACCCGGCCGTCCAGTGCGCCCTCGGCGGGCTCCAGCGTGGCGTACACGGCCTCGTAGTCGGTGAGGCTGAGGACCACCAGCTCGTTGGCGGCGAGGGCCTCCCGCACGCCCGGCGCGAGCACCGCCCCGCGGGCGACCAGCTCGTCGGCGCGGGAGGCGGTGCGGTTCCAGACGGTGACGGCGTACCCGCGGTCGAGGAAGGCGCCGGCCATGGCCTGTCCCATGGGGCCGAGACCGATGACGGTGACCGACTGCGTGGTGCTGCTCATGACGGGATCTCCATTCCTCGCTAAAACGAGCGCTCTATTCAGTGCGCGGTGAGAACGTACCACAGCTCTAGAACGAGCGCTCTACCCAATCGGTCGGTACGGTGTCCCCATGCAGACCAGCACTCGGGACCGGATCGTCGTCGCCGCCGCACGCCTCCTCCAGCGGCAGGGCTACGTCGGTACGGGAATCAAGCAGATCGCCCAGGAGGCGCAGGCCACCCTCGGCTCCGTCTACCACTTCTTCCCCGGCGGCAAGGAGGCCGTCGCCGTCGCCGCGATCAAGCACAGCGGCGAGGAGTTCGCCACGCTCCTGCGGGAGTCGCTGGACGGCGAGGACGACCCGGCGGAGGCGGTGACGGCCTGCGCCCGCCGGCTCGCCGACGAACTGCGGGAGTCGGGCTGGATCGACGGCTGCCCGGTCACGGCGGCGGCCCTGGAGACGCTCGGCACCGACTCGGAGATCCAGCGGGTCTGCGCCGCCGCGCTGAACGACTGGGAGGGGCTCGTCCGCGACAAGCTGCTGCGCGGCGGCTTCCCCGCCCAGGACGCCCGCGAACTGGCCGGCACCGTCATCTCCGCCCTGGAGGGCGCCGAGGTCACCGCCCAGGTCAACCGCAGCCAGGAACCCCTCCTGGCCGCGGGCCGCCAACTCGCCCGCCTCGTCCGCTCGTACGGCGACTAGCCGGCACGGGAGCCGACCGGTACGGGTGCGGGCTCCGGCCGCCGGCGGCGGCCGCGGAAGCGGTGGCCGGGGCCGGGGCGCCACCGGCCCGCGGACCGCGCCCGTCCTCCCCGGGAACCGCGTGGCGGGCGGCTTCGGCGACATGAACGGCGACCGCAAGGCGGACGTCCTCGTCCGCGACACGGCCGGACGCCTGTGGTTCATGCCCGGCGACGGCACCGGCCGCATGGTCGGCTCCGGCGGCTGGAACGCCAAGTCGGCCCTCATCGCCAACGGCGACTGGTCCGGCGACGGCCGGCCGGACCTCCTCACGACGGAGGAGCCCGACGCGCTGGTCCAGTACCAGGGCACGGGCACGGGCGGCCTCAGGGCGGGCGAGATGACCACCGGCACCTGGTGGTTCCTCAACGGCGCCTTCTGAGCCCCGCGAGCGCCGCACCCACGAGGGCTCCCGCCTCCGGGCGGGAGCCCTCACGCGTGTCCGGCGCGCCCCGGAGGGCACGGCCGAGGCGTCAGTCGACCGAGAGGAGGTCGACCACGAAGACCAGGGTCTCGCCCGCCCCGATGGCCGGCGACGGCGAGCGGTCGCCGTAGGCCAGGTGGGGCGGGATGACCAGCTTCCGGCGGCCGCCGACCTTCATGCCCTTCACGCCCATGTCCCAGCCCTTGATGACCTGTCCCCCGCCCAGGGTGAAGGCGAAGGGCTCGCCGCGGTTCCACGAGGCGTCGAACTCCTGGCCGGTGGAGAAGGCCACCCCCGCGTAGTGGACCGACACCGTGGACCCCTTGACCGCCTCGGCCCCGTCGCCCACCACCACGTCCTCGACGTGCAGATAGGGGGACGGCCGGCCCTGGGGGACGTCGATCTCCGGTCGTTCGAGGGCCATCGCCCGCTCCTCGCTCTCGTCGCCGCCCGACCCGCTGCCGGCCGGCACTGTCCGAGCGATCACTCTCGCACGCCGCCCCCGGGAGCGTGACGGCACCACCGCCCCGAGCCCCCCGGCGCGCCGACCGGTCAGAGGTGCGCGTCGAGGAGCGCCCGCACCTCGGCGGAGGTCATCGGCCCCGTGCCGTGCGCCACCGCCTCCCCGTCCCGCAGCAGGACGACGGACGGGGCGCCGGTGACCCCGTGGCGCTTGGTCGCGGCGGGGCAGCGCGCGATGTCGGCGCGGAGGACCGTGAGGCGGTCCGCGTACGCGTCGGCGACGGCGGCCACGACGGGATCCATGGCCCGGCAGGGCTCGACCGCCTTGGGCCAGGTGCCGACGAAGTAGGCGAGGACCGGCCCTTCGCTCCTCCCGAGGACGAAATCGAACTCCGCGTCCTCGCGCGGCTGGTGCACCCGCTTCGCCATGAGAACTCCCCTCTGTACGCGCCGCCGTTCCCTCCCATCATCCCCCGCGCCCCCCGCCCCGCCCGCCTCCCTCCACGACGGGGGCGAGCCGGGGAGCGCCCCTGCGTACGATCGGTTCATGAACCCGGTGCCGGTACCGGTACCGGCGTCCCCGCCCCGTCCCGACCGGAGGTCGTCCCGGTGTCTTCCGCACGGGTGCTCGTCGCCGCCCCCTCGGCCCTGCTGGTGCTCGCCCTGGCCGGTTGCTCTCCGCTCTGGAGCTGCACCGACACGACGGCGAAGCGCGGTGAGGCCGGCGTCGAGGTGCGGATCGAGGACGCGGCCGGGCAGCGTCTCGGCGCCACCGCCGAAGTCCTCGACTGGCGCCTCGAACCCCACCCGCAGGTGCCCGCCGAGGGCGACCGGGTGCACTTCCGCTACCGCTTCACCGGCACCGACGAGACGTCGGGCCCCGCGGTGGAAGCCTGCGCGGTCGACGAGGAGCGGGTGGTGCTGGGGTGCCGGACGGTCTACTCGTCCCAGGCGTTCGGGCCGGACGGCCCCCTCACGGGCGACGACTGGCTCGCCGTCGAGCAACCGGAGCGGGTCGCCGGAGTGCTCCTGATCCCCAACGACCAGTCCTACCACGGACGGAGCTGCGCGCAGGACGTCAAGGACGGCGGCGGCCCGCATCCCCCGGCACCGGCCGAGGTGGGGGAGCGGCTGTGACCGGTCGTCCAGGCCGCCGCGCCGGTCCGGGAGCCACGGCGGAGGTCCGGTTCCGCCGGGGGGCCTGGTGCGGGGCGGGGAGCGGCGGCCGGGCGTGGCCCCCGCCGAGGGGTCGGCGGGGGCCGCGGGCTCACTTCAGGTGACGGGCGAAGAACAGGGCCGCCGTGTCGCCCGCGAACCGGGAGACTCCGGTGTGCCCGCCGAGGCCGGCGTGCAGGGACTTCTCCTCGGAGCCGAAGGCGTCGAACAGGTCCAGGGCCGCCTGCCGGTCGTTCCCCTCGTCGTCCCACTGGAGCAGGACGTGCAGCGGGATGGTGACCCGCCGGGCCTCCTCGACCACGGCGCGGGGCACGAAGCTGCCGGCGAACAGAACGGCGGCCGAGAGGCGCGGTTCGACCGCCGCCAGCCGGATGCCGAGGGAGATCACTCCGCCCGAGTACCCGACCGGGCCGCCGATCTCGGGCAGGGCGAGGAGGGCGTCCAGGGCGGCCCGCCACTCCGGGACGGCCTTCTCCACCAGTGGGAGGACGAGGGCGTCGACGATCTCGTCGCCGACCGGTTCGCCGGCCTGTACGGCCCGGCGCAGGGCGGCGCGGGCCCGCTCGGCGCGGGCCTGCTCGGCGGCGGGCGGGCGGGGCCGGTCGCCGGCGCCGGGGAGTTCGACGGTCGCCGCGGCGAAGCCGTCCGCCGCGGCCTGCCGGGCCCGGTCCACCAGACGGGGGTACATGGCGCGCAGCCCCAGGGGAGGGTGGCCGAGCAGGATGAGCGGGGCCGGCGCGGAGGCGGACGCCGACGCGGGGGTCCACAGGAGGCCGGGGACCTCCCCGAGGAGGAACGCGCGCTCGCGGACGCCGTCGGAGAGGTGCTGTTCGGAGGTGACCTTCATGGTCGTGCCTTTCGGGAGTGCACAGGAACGGCGCTCCCGGACGACCTGTCTAGCGTCCGACCGTGACCCCTGAGGGGAGCACCCATGTCGATACTGCGTTCACGGGTACCACCTCCTCGGTCTCTCGCACGGCCTCCGCAAACGTAGCACCGATCGCTCCCGCCGCCCCGCTCCGCGACCGGGGCGCGGCTCAGGGGCGGCCGGGGCGGTGCCGGGTGAAGGAGAGGTACGCGAAGCCCTCGCCCTCGCGGGGCGCCCGGGTCCAGGAGCGGGTGGTGAAGACGGGGAGTCTGGAGCGGGTCAGGGCCAGGCGGGGGAGCGAGAGGCCGAGCTCGGCGTGGAGGGCCTCCAGCAGGCGCAGTTCGCGGGCGGGTTCGGAGTCCTCGGGGCGGAACAGGAGCGCGGGGTCCAGGGCGGCGGGTATCGCGCCGGAGCGCTGGACGTCCGCGCCCCGGGCGGTGAACGCGTACAGCTCCTCGCCCCGCTCGGCCACCGACAGGTGGAAGGCGGCCGGGCGGTCGTCCGGGGACGAGTGCCTCGGTTCGCGCCACACCACCACGGCGCGGCCGGACGCGGAGGCGGCCGGGGCGGGGGAGGCGAACAGGTCGCTCAGGTAGTGGTGGGAGCCGTCGAAGGCGAAGGCCCACCCCTCGGCGGTGCGGCCGGCCGCGACCACCGGGCGGTCCTCCCAGAGTTCCACGCCCTCCCGCTCATGGGGTCGGGGCGCCCGCCGGCCCGCTTCGCGCGGATCCACGGGCGCGCTCAGGGCGGCGCCCTCCTCGCCGATCAGGGCGGGCAGGCGGGCCGGGTCGGCCCCCTCGACCCAGACGCAGCGGTATCCGTCCTCCGGCCGCCGGTTCGCCGTGGCCTCCGTCAGCCAGGCGAGGCCCGGCGGGTCGAGGTCGGGCACCGGCTCGGGGGCGGGTCCGGTCTCCCCGGAGCGCGGCGTCGCGAGGAGCTCCCGGCCGCGCTCCGGGGTGACCAGCGGGCCCAGGACCGGGTCGGCGAGCAGCCCGATCGGGACGATCAGCGAGGGATCGGGGGCCTCCCACCGGGGGAGCGCGTCCCGCAGGGTCCGCCACGCGGCGTCCGTCGCCCCCCAGCGGGCCGACTCCCGGGCCTCGGCGACGGCCCGGCCCCAGGCACCCGGGGGCGCGTAGCGGTGGGTGCCGTCCCGCAGCCCGGTCAGGACGGCTCCGGCGGTCTCCCGGTCGACCCCGCGGGCGGCCATCATCCCCAGCCAGTGGACGTCCCCGTCCTGCCGCCAGGTCTCGCCCGCCCGCCCCATGGCCTCCACCGGCAGGACCTCCGGCAGGCAGCGCGGGTCGGCCACCAGGGCGCCGTACCCCCAGGAGCCGTGGGAGCCGTGCCCCGCCGACACCTGCTGGAGCTGGTTCAGCAGGGCGCCGCTCCGCGGCCGCCCGAAGGACCGCGCCTCCTCCAGCAGGGGCAGCGCCTCCTCCCACCGCCCGCGCAGGGACAGCAGGCGGGCCTCCTCCACCCGGGCGTCCTGGGCGCGCGTGGTCGCGTTCGCGAAATCGGGCCGCCCCGCCCGGTCGCCGTGGAAACCGCGGTACATGGCCTCCATGTACGCGCGGAACGACGGATAACGGTCCGGGTACTCGCCGCTCCAGCCCTTGTAGACGTAGAGCGCCCACTCCCCGTCCTCGTCCGTGTCGCCCGGGTCGAGCAGGGCGTGCGACATGTCGGACTCCGTCTCCAGCCGCAGCGCCCGCCGCCACATCCCGGCGAGCAGCACCTCCGCCTCGCGCGGGTCGTCGCCCAGGTTCTCCTCGTACGACTCGCTCATGCCGTACATGTCCCCGAACCAGTCGATCTCCGCGACGCCCCCGAGCCGGTGGACGGCGGCCGTCTGCTCCACCCGCCATCCGTCGCTCACGGCCAGGAACTCCCGGTACGAGGGCGGCAGTCGCCGCCCCAGCCGCTCCTCGGCCGCGGCGATCGCCGCCTCGTCCGCGCCGGGCCGGCCCAGGGGGCCGGCGGCCGCGTCCCCGTCCCCGTCCCCGTCCGTTTCCCCGTCCCCGTACTCGTCCTCGTCCTCGCAGGGGATCCACTCCTCCTGCCAACGCCCGAGGAAGTCGTGCCAGTTGAAAGACTCGCTGCTCATGGACGCATGGTGGCACCCGGCACCGACAGCGGCGGCCGGGGCCGGGCCGCCGGTGCCGCTCTTCAGACAGCGGCCCGGAGGCTCCCGCGGGACCGCCGCCCGGCCACGATCCCCAGGACGGCCCCGGCCAGGACCAGGACGGCCCCGAGGGCCCCGGTCGTCGTGACCGCCGGCGGCAGGCCCTCCCGTACGCGGCCGAGGACCGCCGACGTCGCCACGCTGCCCGACCGCTCGTCGAGGAAGAAGCGCGAGTCGTTCGCGTTGGCCCGGTTGTCGCCCAGCAGGAACAGGCGGCCCTCCGGGACCCGCACGTCGTACGGCTCCAGGGACGAAGGGAGGCGCTCCTCCTTCACGTACGGCTCGTCGAGGGGTTCTCCGTTCACCGTGACCCGCTCCCCGTCGGAGACGACGTGGTCGCCGCCCGTCCCGACGACCCGCTGGAGGACCGGGGCGTTCCGGTAGCGCTCGGGGACGAGGACGAGGAGGACGTCGCCCCGGCGTATCCCGTCCGGGTCGACGTCGCTCTCGACGACCAGTTGCTCGCCCTGGCGGTACGTGGGCTCCATCGACTGGCCCATGACGATGACGCCCCGGTGGGTCACGAAGAAGAGCGCGACGGCGCTCACCACCAGGGCCACTCCGCCCAGCGCCGTCCCCCAGGCCGCGGCCTTCAGCCGCCCGCCCGCTCCCCGCTGCCGCATGAACGTTCCTTCCTCTTGCCGTCGCGCCGCCCGAGGGCCGGGCGGACCAGCAGAGGGTACGGGGCCCACCGGGGGCGTCAGGAGGGGAGGTTGCCGTCGCCGCCCATGTTGGCGACCATCCGGCGCAGGACGTCGACGGTGGTCGCGTACTCCTCCGGGTCGATGCCCTCGTGCACCCGCCGGTGCACGACCGCGTTGCGTTCCCGGGCCCGGAGGCGGCCGGCCTCGCCCTCCTCGGTCAGGGTCATGCGCCCCGCGGCCGCACCCCCCGTACCCTCCGCGTCCTCCGTGCTCCCCGCGTCCTCCGTCAGCCAGCCGCGGGCGACGAGGTCGTCGAAGACGGCGTCGAAGTCGGTCCTGGCGTCGTCCCACCGCGCCAGCCGCTCGACCAGTGCCGCACGGGTCCAGAACCCCGGCTTCCCGGCGACGTGGTTGAGGGTCCACCAGTGCGGCTGGGTGAGGCCCTCCACCGCCAGCTGCGCGCGCAGGGCGCCGACCACCAGCCGGCTCGCCATCCCGGTCCACGCCCCGACGGGCTGCGCGGCCAGCTCTTCCCGCGTGTACTCCTGGAGCGTCACGCCCATGTCTCTTCCTCTGCTCGTGGCTGACGGAACACGAGCACGCTAGGAGCTCAAGCTTGCTTGAGGTCAAGGGAGTCGAGCGGGGCCCGCGCACCGGTGCGGCCGGCCCTCGGGGCGTCGTCGCCGGTCCGGGCGGCGCCGCCGTCACGCCTCCCGGCCGTCGATCACGGCGGTCAGGCCGTCGAGGAGGGCCTTGAGGCCCAGCTCGAAGAGGGCGTCGAGGCGCAGGTCGTAGCCGTCCTCGAAGGAGCCGACCACCCGCGTGAAGGTCGGGAAGCGGCCGGACTCCGCCAGGGCCCGGAGGTCGGGGGCGCGGCTGTCCATCCACTGGTCCTCCGACTGGCCGGTGGCGGCCTCGGCCTGCGCCTCCCGCTCCAGGTGGACCGCCAGGCCCTGGACGTGGCTGTAGATCAGCACGTGGATGTCGAACAGCCGGGTGGGGGAGAGGCCGTGGCCGTCGAGGGCGCTCAGCATCCACTCGCCGTGCACGAGCAGGCGGGGGACGAGCAGCGGGCGGCTGAGGGAACCGAGCTGGGCCAGCCACGGGTGCCTCCGGTACAGCCGCCACATCGTCCGGGCGCCCAGCTCGACGCGGGCGCGCCAGTCCCCGGGGGCGTCCGCCGGGTAGGACTCCTCGCCGAAGGCCGCGTCGGCCATGTGCAGGACGAGCTCCTCCTTGCTCGGCACGTACCGGTAGGTCGACATCGGTGCCACGCCGAGCCGGGCCGCGACGCCCCGCATGGAGAGCGCGGAGAGCCCCTCGGCGTCGGCGATCTCGACGGCGGTGCGGACGATCCGGTCGAGGCTGAGCTCCTGGTCGGTAGGGGAGGAGGGGGAAGCGGGGGACGCGGGGGATGCGGGGGACGCGGGAGCGGAGGGGGCGATCCGGGCGGCCGGGGCCGAGGCCGCCGGGGCGGCGGGGGCGCCGGCGGGGGCGGTCCCGGCGACGACCGTGCCGATCCGGGGCCGGGCCTCGACCAGGCCCTCCAGGCGCAGGGTGGTCAGGGCCTTGGTGGCGGTGGCGAGGGCGACGCCCCAGTCCGCCGCGATCCGGCGGGTCGAGGGGACGCGGTCCCCGGGGGCGAGTTCGCCGTCCGCGATGCGCCGCCGGATCTCGCCGACGATCCGCAGGTAGGGCGGGACGCCCTCCTCGCGTGTGATCTGGGTCACGACCCCTCGCCTCCTCTTCCTGTACTAGGGCAGAGGGTAGCAGCGGCGATGGCGCGGCCGGATGCTCCTGGCCTAGTACAGGGTGCTTGAGGGCCCTGTTCAAGGGGGTTGAGTGCTCTGGGTGTACGCCGTACGTTCAGTGCGTACACCGTACGAACCGCAGCGCCACCCCTACCGAATCGCTGACGAAGGAGCTCCCATGCGGACCGTGCTCATCTCCGGCGGCGGCATCGCCGGCCCCGTCCTCGCCCACTGGCTCCGCCGCCGGGGCTTCGCCCCCACCGTCGTCGAGCGCGCCCCCGGCCCGCGCGCCGGCGGCCAGGCCGTCGACGTCCGGGGCGTCGCGCTCGACGTCATGGAGCGGACGGGGCTGCTGGAGCGGGCGAGGAGCGTACGGACCCGGATGCGCGGCATGTCGGTCCTCGACCCCGAGGGCAACGAGGTCCACCGCTCCACCGAGGCGACCTACAGCAGCGGCCGGCTCGACGGCGAGGACATCGAGGTGCTGCGCGAGGACCTGGTGCGGATGGCCTACGAGCACACCCGCGGGGACGCCGAGTACCTCTTCGGCGACAGCGTCACCGCGCTGGAGGAGGACGGGACCGGCGTGCGCGTCGACTTCGCGCACGGGCCGTCCCGCACCTTCGACCTCGTGGTCGGGGCCGACGGCCTCCACTCCACCGTGCGGCGGCTGGCCTTCGGCCCGGAGGAGCGCTTCTCCCACCACCTGGGCAGCTACCTCTCGGTCTTCGGCGCGGACAACTTCCTCGGCCTGGAGGACTGGCAGACCTGGCTCCAGGGCGACGGCGTGGGCTTCGGCATCATGCCCGTGCGCGGCAACACCGAGCTGAGGATCGCCTTCGGCTTCGAGTCCGCCCCCCTCGCCCCCGGGCTGCGGAGCGCCGAGGCCCTGCGGCGCACGGTCGTGGAGAAGCTCGGGGCGCTGCGCTGGGAGGGCGCCCGGCTGGCCGAGGCGGCCCGGAAGGCCCCCGACTTCTACTGCGACGCGATGGCCCAGATCCGCATGGAGGAGTGGTCGCGCGGCCGCGTGGTCCTGCTCGGGGACGCCGGCCACTGCCCGTCCCCCCTCTCCGGGCAGGGCACCAGCCTGGCCCTCGTCGGCGCCTACGTGCTCGCCGACTGCCTCGGCCGGGACGCGGGCGACCACCGCGCCGCGTACGCCCGCTACGAGCGGCGGATGCGCCCCTTCGTCGACCTCAACCAGGCCCTGGCCACCGAGAACCCCGGCGGCCCCGCCCCCGAGGAGTCCGTCGCCCGCGCCAAGAACGCGATCGCGCTGGACGACTGACCCGGGACGGCCCGCCGCCCGGCCCCCGCCCCCGCCCCCGCTCCCCGTGTTTTATCGGCGGGTGAGGGGCGGGGCCTCTTTGTTACGGTGCCCGGATGGCAACGATCAAGGAAGTCCAGGTCACCATCGACTGCGCGGACCCGGTCCGCCTCGCCGGGTTCTGGTGCGAGGTGCTGGGATACGTCATGCCCTCGGAGCCGGTCGAGGACGGCGTCCAGTACTTCGCCTGCACCGACCCCTCCGGCAAGGGCCCGCGCCTGCTCTTCCAGCGCGTCCCCGAGGGCAAGGCCGTCAAGAACCGCGTCCACCTCGACGTCCGGGCCGGCACCGGACTCGTCGGCGAGGAACGCCTCGCCGTCCTCAAGGCCGAGGCCGAGCGCCTGGTCGCCCTCGGCGCGGTGTGCGACCGCGTGTTGCTCGCCGACGAGGAGAACGAGTCCTGCATCAACATGCGGGACATCGAGGGCAACGAGTTCTGCCTCGACTGACCGCCCCGACTGACCGCCCCGGCCGACCGCCCCGACCGGCCGCCCCGGCAGCACGGTGTCCGGATTCCGCCGGCGGGCGGGGCGGGGAGTGGCGGAGGGTGAGGGGCATGAGCCTCTTCGCCGTACGGGCCGTCGAGCCCGCCGTCCTCGCCGGACTCCGGGTCACCGACGACGCCGGGCGCCCCTGCGCCCCGTACCCCGCCCCCGAGGGCGGCGAACCCCTGCGCTGCTGTCTGCGCCGGGCCCGGGCCGGCGAGCGGATCGCGCTGGTCTCGTACGCCCCGCTGCGCCGGTGGGCGGCGGCCACGGGGGCCGTGCCGGGGGCGTACGACGAGGTCGGGCCCGTCTTCGTCCACGCCGAGGACTGCGGCGGTCCGGCGCCGGAGGCCCCGGGCGCGTACCCCTTCGCCCGCCCGGGCGTCCTGCGGACCGTCCGCCGCTACGACACCTCCGGCCGCATCCTCGGCGGCCGCCTCCTGGAACTCCCCGACGCCCCCGGGGACGCCTTCGAGCACGCCCTGAAGGAGGCCTTCGAGGACCCGGCCGTCGCCCTGGTCCACGTCCGGGCCGTCGAACACGGCTGCTTCCTCTTCGAGGTGCGGCGCCCGTAGACGGGCGGGGCCGGGGCCGGTGGATTCCGCGGGGGCGGTCAGGGGCGGGGACCGGGGGCGGGGGCCGCCTCCGGGGACGAGGCCGGGCGCTCCGCGCCGCCGGCGGGGTGCGCCGCCTCGCCGGTGAGGTGCTTCGCCTCGTCGGCCAGGCGGGTCGCCGCCTCCTGCGCCGCCCGGGCGACGGCGGTGCGGCTGCGGCGGGCGGTGCGCAGGGCGTCCCAGGTGAGGATCGTGAGGGCCAGCCAGACGAGGGAGAAGCCGGCCCAGCGCTCGGGCGGCATCGCCTCGTGGAAGTACGCCACGCCCAGCAGGAACTGGAAGGTGGGGGCCAGGTACTGGAGGAGGCCCAGGGTGGAGAGGGGGACCCGGATCGCCGCCGCGCCGAAGCAGATCAGCGGGATCGCCGTGACGACGCCGGTGGAGGCGAGGAGCGCCATGTGGCCGGCGCCCTCGGAGCCGAAGGCGAGCGTGTCCCGGGAGCCGAGGAGGACCAGGTAGCCGAGGGCGGGCAGGAACTGCACGGCCGTCTCCGCCGCCAGCGACTCCAGGCCGCCGAGGTTGACCTGCTTCTTCACCAGGCCGTAGGCCGCGAAGGAGAACGCCAGGACGAGGGAGATCCACGGCGGGCGGCCGTAGCCCACCGCCAGGACGAGGACCGCCGCGAAGCCGATGCCGACCGCCGCCCACTGGGCCGGGCGGAGACGTTCCTTCAGGACGAGGACGCCGAGCGCGATCGTCACCAGCGGGTTGATGAAGTAGCCGAGGGACGACTCGACGACGTGGCCGTTGTTGACCGACCAGATGTACAGGCCCCAGTTCACGGTGATGACGGTCGCCGCGATCGTCAGCAGGCCGAGCTTGCGCGGCTCGGCCGCCAGCTCCCGCACCCAGCCCCAGCGGCGCAGCACCAGGAGCGCGATGCCGACGAAGACGAAGGACCACACCATCCGGTGGGCCAGGATCTCGCCGGCGGAGGCCGGCTTCAGGAGCGGCCAGTAGAGCGGGACCAGGCCCCACATCGCGTACGCGCCGATGCCGTAGAGCAGGCCGGCGCGGCCCTCGGTCTCCGTGCCGGGTCCCGTGCCCGGGTCCGTGTCCGTGCCGGTCCCGGCCGTTCCTCTCGCGCCCATGAAAGCCTCCCGCCCTGCGCCGCGCTGTTCCGACGAAGGTAGCGCCGCACAGGGCAGGCTGTCATGTGTGTACCGCTATACGGTCATGACCTTTGCCGGGTCGGTCACGCGGCGGCGGCCAGCGCCTCGGCGATCGTGACGCCGATCGGGGTGGTCGGGCGGCCGATCAGGCGCGCCAGGTCGCCGGTCCGGACCGCCAGCGCGCCGCGCGCGATCGCCTCGTCCACGTCGACGAGGATCGCCGCGAAGGGCTCGGGCACGCCCGCGCCCGTCAGGATCTCCAGGTGCGCCGCGGCCGGCACGTTCGTGTACGCGATCTCCCGGCCGGCCCGGGCGCCGACCTCCGCCGCGTACTCGGCCAGCGACCACGCCTCGTCGCCGCTGAGCTCGTACGCCCGGCCCAGGTGCTCCTCGGCCGGGCCGGTCAGCACCGCCGCCGCGGCGGCCGCGTAGTCGGCGCGGGAGGCGGAGGCGATCCGGCCCTCGCCCGCGTTGGCGACGACGGCGCCGTGGGCGAGGACGGGAGCGAGGTTGGCCGTGTAGTTCTCGCTGTACCAGCCGTTCCGGAGGAAGGTGTGCGGCAGCCCGGAGGCGAGGATCAGCCGCTCGGTCTCCTTGTGCTCCGCCGCCAGGTCGAAGTCGGCGTCCGGGCCGCCCAGGACCCCGGTGTACGCGAGCTGGGCCACGCCCGCCGCCTTGGCCGCGGCGATCACGGCGGCGTGCTGCGGCACCCGCCGCCCGACCTCGCTGCCGGAGATCAGGAGCACCCGGTCGCCCGCCCCGAAGGCGTCGGCCAGCGTCTCGGGCCGGTCGTAGTCGGCGATCCGCAGCTCGACGCCGCGGTCCGCGAGGTCCGCGGCCTTCTCCTTGCTCCGCACGACGGCGGCGACGGACCCGGCGGGGACCGACGGGTCCGCGAGGAGGGCGTCGACGACGAGGCGGCCGAGCTGTCCGGTGGCTCCGGTGACGACGATGCTCATGGGGGGTTCCTTCGTTCGGGGCGGACGCCCGGGGGAGGCGTCCGGGGAAAACGGGCGATGCGCTCACCGTACGACCGGCACTAACCAAGGGAAAGTACCCACTTTGAAGTAAGGTACTGATATGGAGGTAAGTGAGAAGGCGACCCCGGGACCCCTGCTGGCCGACGTCGACGGCACCATGTGCCCGTCCCGGCTCGTCCTGGAGCACGTCACCAGCCGCTGGGGCGTGCTCGTCCTGATCGCGCTCCAGGAGCGCTCGTACCGCTTCAGCGAGCTGCGGCGCAGGATCGGCGGCGTCAGCGAGAAGATGCTCACCCAGACGCTCCAGACCCTGGAGCGCGACGGCTTCGTGCACCGCGACGCCAAGCCCGTCATCCCGCCCCGCGTCGACTACCGCCTCACCGCCCTCGGCGAGGAGGCCGCCCACCGCATCCGGGAGCTGGCCCTGTGGACCGAGGCCCGCATCCCCGCCGTCGAGGCGGCCCGCGCCCGCTACGACGAGGCCCGCCGGACGCCGGAGGCGCCCTGACCCGGGCGGGTCAGGGCGCCTTCCGCACGGCGGGCGGCCGGGGGGTCAGCCGACGACCGTCCACGTGTCGCTGCCCGCCAGCAGGCGGGCCAGGTCGCCCTCGCCCTGCTGCTCGACGGCCCGGTCGAGCTGCTCCGCCATCAGCGTGTCGTACACCGGCCGCTCCACCGACCGGAAGACGCCGATCGGGGTGCGGTGGAGGGTGTCCGGGTCGGCCAGCCGCGAGAGCGCGAAGGCGGTGGTCGGGGAGGCGGCGTGCGCGTCGTGGACGAGGATCCGGTCCTCGTTCTCCGGCGTCACCGTGACGACCTCCAGGTCGCCGGTGGCCGGATCGCGGACGACGCCCTTGTCCAGGTCCGCCCCGAAGCGGATCGGCTGCCCGTGCTCCAGACGGATCACGGCCTCCTTGGCCTGCTCCTTGTCCTTGAGGGCGTCGAAGGCGCCGTCGTTGAAGATGTTGCAGTTCTGGTAGATCTCCACCAGCGCCGTGCCGTTGTGCTCGGAGGCCTGGCGCAGCACCTCGGTGAGGTGCTTGCGGTCGGAGTCCACCGTCCGCGCCACGAACGACGCCTCGGCGCCCAGCGCCAGCGACACCGGGTTGAAGGGCGCGTCCAGGGAGCCCATCGGGGTCGACTTGGTGATCTTGCCGACCTCGGAGGTGGGGGAGTACTGCCCCTTGGTGAGGCCGTAGATCCGGTTGTTGAAGAGCAGGATCTTGAGGTTGACGTTCCTGCGCAGGGCGTGGATCAGGTGGTTGCCGCCGATGGAGAGCGCGTCGCCGTCGCCGGTGACGACCCAGACGGACAGGTCGCGCCGGGAGGTCGCCAGGCCGGTGGCGATGGCCGGGGCGCGGCCGTGGATGGAGTGCATCCCGTAGGTGTTCATGTAGTACGGGAAGCGGGAGGAGCAGCCGATGCCCGAGACGAAGACGATGTTCTCCTTCGCCAGGCCCAGCTCGGGCATGAAGCCCTGGACGGCGGCGAGCACGGCGTAGTCGCCGCAGCCCGGGCACCAGCGGACCTCCTGGTCGGACTTGAAGTCCTTCATGGTCTGCCGGGCCTCGGCCCTGGGCACCAGGTGGAGAAGGGGCTCAGCCATCGATGGCCTCCTTGAGGACGGCGGCGAGCTGCTCGGCCTTGAACGGCATGCCGTTGACCTGGTTGTGGCTGCGGGCGTCGACGAGGTACTTCGCCCGGACGAGGGTGGCGAGCTGGCCGAGGTTCATCTCGGGGACGACGACCTTCTCGTACCGCCCCAGGACCTCGCCGAGGTTCTTCGGGAAGGGGTTGAGGTGGCGCAGGTGGGCCTGCGCGATCCGGCCGCCCTCGCGGCGGATGCGGCGCACGGCGGCCGTGATCGGGCCGTAGGTGGAGCCCCAGCCGAGGACCAGGACGGCCGCGCCGTCCGGGTCGTCGACCTCGACGTCCGGGACCTCGATGCCGTCGACCTTGGCCTGCCGGGTGCGGACCATGAAGTCGTGGTTGGCGGGGTCGTACGAGATGTTGCCCGTGCCGTCCTGCTTCTCGATGCCGCCGATCCGGTGCTCCAGACCGGGCGTGCCGGGCACCGCCCAGGGGCGGGCCAGGGTCTCCGGGTCGCGCTTGTACGGCCAGAAGACCTCGGTGCCGTCGGCCTGGGTGTGGTTCGGGCCGGTGGCGAAGGGGGTCCGCAGGTCGGGCAGGTCCGCGACCTCGGGGATCCGCCAGGGCTCGGAGCCGTTGGCCAGGTAGCCGTCGGAGAGCAGGAAGACGGGGGTGCGGTAGGTGAGCGCGATCCGCGCCGCCTCCAGGGCCGCGTCGAAGCAGTCGGCCGGCGTCCTCGGCGCGACCACCGGGACCGGGGCCTCGCCGTTGCGGCCGTACATGGCCTGGAGGAGGTCGGCCTGCTCGGTCTTGGTCGGCAGGCCGGTCGACGGGCCGCCGCGCTGGATGTCGACGATCAGCAGCGGCAGCTCCAGGGAGACCGCGAGCCCGATCGTCTCCGACTTCAGCGCCACGCCGGGGCCGGAGGTCGTCGTCACGGCGAGCGAGCCGCCGAAGGCCGCGCCGAGCGCCGCGCCGATGCCGGCGATCTCGTCCTCCGCCTGGAAGGTCCGCACGCCGAAGTTCTTGTGCTTCGACAGCTCGTGCAGGATGTCCGAGGCCGGGGTGATCGGGTACGAGCCCAGGTAGAGCGGCAGCTCCGCCTGCTTCCCGGCGGCGATCAGGCCGTAGGCGAGGGCCAGGTTCCCGGAGATGTTGCGGTACGTGCCGGTGGGGAAGGCGCGGGTCGCGGGGGCGACCTCGTAGGAGACGGCGAAGTCCTCGGTGGTCTCGCCGAAGTTCCAGCCCGCCCGGAAGGCGGCCACGTTCGCCTCGGCGATCTGCGGCTTCTTCGCGAACTTCTGCCGCAGGAACGCCTCGGTCCCCTCGGTCGGCCGGTGGTACATCCAGGACAGCAGCCCGAGCGCGAACATGTTCTTGCTCCGCTCGGCCTCCTTCCTCGACAGGCCGAACTCCTTCAGCGCCTCGATCGTCAGGGTCGTCAGCGGCACCGGGTGGACCCGGTAGCCGTCCAGCGAACCGTCCTCCAGGGGGCTCTCCGCGTACCCGACCTTGGCCATGGCCCGCTTGGCGAACTCGTCGGTGTTCACGATGATCTCGCCGCCGCGCGGCACGTCGGCGATGTTCGCCTTCAGCGCGGCGGGGTTCATCGCGACCAGCACGTTCGGCGCGTCGCCGGGGGTCAGGATGTCGTGGTCGGCGAAGTGGAGCTGGAAGGAGGAGACGCCCGGCAGGGTTCCGGCGGGGGCGCGGATCTCGGCCGGGAAGTTCGGCAGCGTCGACAGGTCGTTCCCGAAGGACGCCGTCTCCGACGTGAAGCGGTCGCCCGTGAGCTGCATGCCGTCACCGGAGTCACCCGCGAACCGGATGATCACCCGGTCCAGTCGGCGGACTTCCTTCTCCGTGCCGTGGCGGGCCTCCGCCGGGGCGCTGCGCTGCTCCCCGAGCAGGGCCTCGCCGGCCTCGCTACTGACCTGGCTGGTCACTGAACTGGACCTCCCTAGCGGCAAGCGGGACTCTTGGCCCACCCTACGACGGTGAGGGGGCCCTCCCGGGACTTCTCACATGGTGGGCCTCTGTTTGAGACGCCCTTTTGTCCTGTCTTTTCCTGTTGTGCGACTACCCGGAACGCTCCGGAATGTCGCGTTCCGCCTCGTTCTTCCGTCCTAGGACCCCCCTTCGGCGCACCGGGGGCCCGCCGGCTCCCGGACGTCTTCACCTGACAGGGTGTCAGAGAACCGGGGTTCCGGAGCGGGGCGCCGGGGTGTCAGGACCGGAGGTACGTCAGCACGGCCAGCACCCGGCGGTGGTCGCCCTCGCTCGGCGACAGGCCCAGCTTCAGGAAGATGTTGCCGATGTGCTTCTCCACCGCGCCGTCGCTCACCACCAGCTGCTTCGCGATCGCCGAGTTCGTCCGGCCCTCGGCCATCAGACCCAGGACCTCCCGCTCGCGCGGCGTCAGGTGCGCCAGCACGTCCTGCTGCCGGCTCCGCCCGAGGAGCTGCTGGACCACCTCCGGGTCCAGGGCCGTACCCCCCTCGGCGACCCGCACCACGGCCTCGGTGAACTCGCGCACCTCCGCGACCCGGTCCTTCAGCAGATAGCCCACGCCCCGCGTGGAACCGGCCAGCAGTTCGGTGGCGTACTGCTCCTCCACGTACTGCGACAGCACCAGCACCCCGAGCTCCGGGTACTCGGCGCGCAGCCGCACGGCCGCCCGCACCCCCTCGTCCGTGTGCGTCGGAGGCATCCGTACGTCGGCCACCACCACGTCCGGCAGGGCGCCCTCGTCCGCGAGCTCCGCGACCGTCTTCACCAGCGCCTCGGCGTCCCCGACCCCGGCGACGACCTCGTGGCCCCGGTCCGTCAGCAGCCGGGTCAGCCCCTCGCGCAACAGCACCGAGTCCTCGGCGATCACCACGCGCACCCGGCCCGCCGCCTCTCCCACACCCACGATCCGTAGCCCCCAAGTTCCCCGCTCGGCCTTTCCCGTGACCTGATCAGCATCGCAGGAAAGGCCGCGCCGGGGGCGAGGCCGGGGATTACGGCCGGATTCCGGCCTCGCGGGCCGGGGGCGGGGCCGGTGCGGGCGTGTCGGACGCCCGCCGGACCGCCGGACCGCCGGGCGTGTCGGGCCGTGGGGCGTGTCGGGCCGTGGGGCGCGCCGGGCGGCGTGTCGGGCCGAGGGGCGCGCCGGGCCGTCGGGCGCGTCAGGCGCGCCAGGGCAGCTCCGCCGTGACCGTCGTCGGGCCGCCCGCCGGGGAGTCCACCGCCAGGACGCCGTCCACCGACCGCAGCCGCTCCGCGAGACCGCGCAGCCCCTGGCCGCGCGCCGGGTCCGCACCGCCCACGCCGTCGTCCCGCACCTGGACCATCAGCCGCTCGTCCGACCGCCACACCTCCACGGAGGCCCGCCGCGCCCGGGCGTGCCGGGCCACGTTCTCCAGCAGCTCCGTGACCGTGAAGTACGCCAGGCCCTCGATCGCCGGCACCGGCCGCGCCGGCAGGTCCACCGTCACCGCCACCGGCACCGGGGACCGCCCCGCCACCGACGACAGCGCCGCGTCGAGCCCCCGGTCGGTCAGGACCGCCGGGTGGATGCCCCGCGCCAGGTCCCGCAGCTCCTTCAGCGCCAGCTTCACCTCGCCGTGCGCCTCGTCCACCAGCGCCGCCGCCGCCTTCGGGTCCCGGTCCAGGGTCTCCCTCGCGAGCCCCAGGTCCATCGCGAGCGACGCGAGCCGCGCCTGCGGCCCGTCGTGCAGGTCCCGCTCGATCCGCCGCAGGTCCGCCGCGGCCGTGTCCACGGCCGTACCCCGCTCCGACTCCAGCTCCGTCACCCGCTCCGCCAGCCGGCCCGGCCCCAGCAGCCCCGCCACCAGGAGCCGGTCCACCGCCGTCAGCCCCCGCACCACCGGCGGCCACAGCAGGACGAAGACCAGCCCGATCAGGCAGGTGACGCCCGTCTCGAAGGGCGAGTCCAGGTACAGGGCGTGGGTCTCGTCCCCGTACAGCTGGATCCCGTCCTGGCCGAGGTACGCCGGGAAGACCCACCGCCACGCCGGGTAGGTGAACAGGCCCCAGCCCCACGAGAAGAAGACCAGCGACACGGAGAACGAGAACACCGCCCACGGGAAGTGCACCAGCGCGTACAGCAGGTGCCGCCAGGCCGACCCGCTCCGCAGCGTCGCCGTCATCCAGGAGAACGCCCCGCCCGTCCGCCCCCGCACCGGCTCCGGCGCCGCCACGTCCGCCCCGAGCAGCCCCCGCACCCGGGCCCGCTCCACCGCGCCGAAGCCCCGGCACACCGCCAGCGACGCGGCGAGCACCGGCACCCCGAGGAAGGTGATCAGCAGCCCGAGCCCCGCCGAGGTCAGCGAGACGGCCAGCGAGAACCACAGCACGCTCAGCGGCAGCCCCACCAGCGTGAAGAGGAAGGCCCGCCAGGTCCGCCCCTGGAAGGGGGCGCGGAGCGCGGAGGGAACGAGCGGCGAGTCCATCGGAACGTCCTTCTCGGGAGGGGGCTGACGCGTACGGCTCCAGGGTTCCGCCCGGCACCCCCGCGCCACCATGAGGCGGGTCGGCGTCTGCCGAGGGGGGTTAACCCCACCCCCTCCGACGGGACCGCCCACCGGGGCGGGCGGCATCCGTCGGGCCGGGGCGGCGCCCGTCAGGCCGTCGCCCCGGCCGCGTCCGTCGAGCCGCCGCTCGCCCGTGTCCGTCAGGCCGCCGCCCGGCCCCGCCACGGCAGTTCCGCCGTGACCACCGTCGGGCCGCCCTCCGGGGAGTCGACGACCAGCAGGCCGTCCACCGCGCCCAGGCGCTCCGCGAGGCCGGCGAGTCCCGTGCCGGCGCCGTCGAGCCGGGCGCCGCCGCGGCCGTCGTCCCGGACCTGGAGCAGCAGCCGGTCCTCCGTCCGCCACACCTCCACCGAGGCCGTGCGGGCCCGGGCGTGCTTGGAGACGTTCTGGAGCAGCTCCGAGACCGTGAAGTACGCGATCCCCTCGATCGCCTCCGCGGGACGCTCGGCCAGGTCCACCGCCACCGTCGCCGGGACCGTGCACCGGCCCGCCAGCGAGGACAGCGCCGCCCCGAGCCCCCGGTCGGTCAGGACCGCCGGGTGGATGCCCCGCGCCAGGTCCCGCAGCTCCTGGAGGGCCAGCTTCACCTCGCCGTGCGCCTCCGCGACCATCGCCGCGGCCGCCTCCGGGTCCTCGTGCAGCTTCTCCTTCGCCAGCCCGAGCCCCATCGCCAGCGCCACGAGCCGCGCCTGCGCCCCGTCGTGCAGGTCCCGCTCGATCCGCCGCAGGTCCGCCGCGGCCGTGTCCACGACCACGCCCCGGTCCGACTCCAGCTCGGCGATCCGCCGCTCCAGCTCGTCCGACGGCGAGAGCAGCCCCCGCACCATGCCCCGGTCCGCCGCCGCCAGGCCCCGCGCGATGAACGGCAGCACCGGCCACAGCGCCACCAGCGACACCAGCGTCACCGCGAAGGTGACCACGCCCCACGGCAGCCGGATCAGCCCGTACAGCTGGGCCCGCCAGCCCACCGGGTCCTTCAGCCGCGCCCACAGCCACGGCAGCCCGCCCCCGCCGCGCGGCAGCGGCGACGGCTCGGCGACGTCCACCCCGAGCAGCCCGCGCGCCCGGGCCCGCTCGGACCGGCCGATCCCGCGCGCGCCCGCGAGCCCGGCCGCCAGCAGCGGCAGGCCGATCACGGTGACGGAGAGGGCGACCCCGACGAGCACGCTGGTCACGGCGTAGACGAAGCCCACGAGGGCGGCGGGCAGGTTGAGGAGGAGGAAGGAGATCTCCTTCCAGGTCTCCTTCCCGTACGCGGTCCGCCGCCGCTCCGGCGCGGCGGCGGGCGCGCGTCCGGGTGCGGCGGTGGGTACGGCGGCGGGGGAAGGAGGGGACGGGTGATCGGCGGTCATGCCCCCAGCCTGCCGTCCCGCGCGCCCTGCGGGCCATGGGGGAGGTGGGTGTCGGACCCGGGGGATAACCCCACCCGCGCCTGCTTACGCTGTTTTTAACAGGGCCTAGACTCGCGTGCGTGAAAACGGCAGCGAGGGACTGAGGGGCGGCGGACGTGCGGGAACCGACCGTAGTCGCGGCGGACTATTTCGATACGTACTCCGTCGTCGGCCTGCTCGCCGTCGTCGGCGTGCTCTTCGTGGCGGTCGCCTTCGGCGCCGGCCGGCTGCTCCGGCCCGTCGTGCCGACCCCGGAGAAACTCCTCACCTACGAGTGCGGCGTCGACCCCGTGGGGGAGGGCTGGGCCCACACCCAGGTCCGCTACTACGTCTACGCCTTCCTCTACGTGATCTTCGCCGTCGACTCGATCTTCCTCTTCCCGTGGGCGACGGTCTTCGCCGCGCCCGGCTACGGCGCCACGACCCTGGTCGAGATGTTCGTCTTCCTCGGCTTCCTGGCCGTCGGGCTGCTCTACGCGTACAAGAAGGGCGTCCTGGCATGGACGTAACACCCGCACCCGAGGGGAGCGCCGTGCCCCTGCCCGCGCCGAAGCTGGGCACGCTCTCCCGCCTCGCCCCCGAGCCCATGAAGGTGGTCCTCAACTGGGGCCGCCGCTACAGCCTCTGGGTCTTCAACTTCGGCCTCGCCTGCTGCGCGATCGAGTTCATCGCCGCGTCCATGGCCCGGCACGACTTCATCCGGCTCGGCGTGATCCCCTTCGCGCCCGGCCCCCGCCAGGCCGACCTGATGATCGTCTCCGGCACGGTCACCGACAAGATGGCCCCGGCCGTCAAGCGCCTGTACGAGCAGATGCCCGAGCCGAAGTACGTCATCTCCTTCGGCGCCTGCTCGAACTGCGGCGGCCCCTACTGGGACTCGTACTCCGTCACCAAGGGCGTCGACCAGATCATCCCGGTCGACGTGTACGTCCCCGGCTGCCCGCCCCGCCCCGAGGCGCTCCTCCAGGGCATCCTCAAGCTCCAGGAGAAGATCGCCCGCGAGAGCCTGGGCGAGCGGTACGGCACGACGGCACCGGCCTCGGTCTCCCAGCTCACCAGCCCGCTGGTCACCCCGCCGCCGGGAGGCGACGACCGATGAACCGCTACGACTCCCTTCCCGAGGCCGTGACGGACCTGTTCGGCGACGAGGCGGCGGCGGAGCGGGCGTACGACCTGCTGACCGTCGACGTCCCCGTCACGGAGTGGCTCGACGCGCTGCGGACCGCCCGGGACGAGCTGGGCTGCACCTACTTCGACTGGCTGAGCGCGGTCGACGAGCCCGGCACCGGCTTCCGGATCTGCGCCCACGTCGCCGCCGTCGGCGACGGCGCCCCCCGCCGGCTGCTGCTGCGCACCACCGTGCCGCACGAGGCCCCGTCGCTGCCGACGGCGATCGGCGTGTACGCGGGCGCGGCCTGGCACGAGCGCGAGACGCACGAGATGTTCGGCGTCGTCTTCGAGGGCCACCCGAACCTCACGCCGCTGCTGCTCCCCGAGAACTTCGAGGGCCACCCGCTGCGCAAGGACTTCGTCCTCGCCGCCCGGGTCGCCAAGGCGTGGCCCGGCGCGAAGGAGCCGGGCGAGTCGCACGACGGCGGCCCCAAGCGCCGCCAGATGCTGCCGCCCGGCGTCCCCGACCCCAACGAGTGGGGCCCGCTGAAGGGCCAGCTCCCGCCGGCCCCCGAGCGCCCCGCCCGGGGCGCCGCCGCCGACCGCCCCCGCCGCGCCCGCACGGCGGCGGAGGGCTCGGCGACCCAGGACGCCCCGGTCCGCCGCACCCGCACGGCATCGGCGGGCTCCGCGAGCCAGACCGCCCCGGCGGCCCCCGAGGCGGGCACCCGCCCGCCCCGCCGTACCCGCTCCGCCTCGGAGGGCTCCGCGAGCCGGCAGGCCGCGCCGGCCCCCGAGGCCCCGGCCGCCCCGCGCCGCACGCGCAGCGCGAGCCAGGGATCGGCGAGCCAGCAGACGCCGACGGCCCCGCCGGAGGCCGGTGAGGCCCCGGCGGCCGCCTCGCCGCCCCCGCGCACCCGCAGCTCCGACGCCCCCTGGCACCACGCCGTCCCGGCGTTCGACGAGCCGTCGAAACCGACCGCACCGGAAGGCGAACCCCCGCCCGCCGAGCCCGCGCCGGTTCCCGAGCCCGCGCCGGACGCGAAGCCCGACGGCGCGCCCGGCACCGAGCCGGAGTCCGACCCCGAGACCCACCCCGGCCTCACGACCCACCCCGACCCCGACCCCGCCGGAGGCGATCCGCGTGACTGACGCACTCGACGTCGCCGTCCGGCTGCTGCTCGTCTTCGCCGCGTTCCTCGTCCTGCCGCTCGTCGTCGGCCAGACCGAGCACAAGGTGATGGCCCACATGCAGGGCCGGCTCGGACCCATGTACGCCGGCGGCTTCCACGGCTGGGCCCAGCTCGTCGCCGACGGCGTGAAGTTCGCGCAGAAGGAGGACGTCGTCCCGAAGGACGCCGACCGGCGGGTCTTCCGGCTCGCGCCGGCCGTCGCCCTCCTCCCGTACCTCCTCGTCCTCGTCGCGATCCCGGTCGCACCGGGCTCCGTGGGCGCGGTCGTCGACGCCGGCGTCTTCTTCGTCCTCGCCGTCATGGGCGTCGGCGTGCTCGGCAGCCTGATGGCCGGCTGGGCGTCCGCCAACAAGTTCTCGCTGCTCGGCGGCCTGCGCACCGCCGCCCAGCTGCTCGCGTACGAGCTGCCGATGCTGCTCGCCGCCGCGTCCGTCGCGATGGCCGCCGGCACCGTCTCGCTCACCGGAGTCCTCGACGCCTTCGCGTGGTGGTGGGTGCCGTGGCAGATCGTCGGCGCGCTCGTCTTCTTCGTCGCGGGACTCGCCGAGCTCCAGCGCCCGCCGTTCGACATGCCGGTCGCCGACTCGGAGATCATCTTCGGCGCGTACACCGAGTACACCGGCCTCCGCTTCGCGCTCTTCCTGCTCGCCGAGTACGCGGGCATCGTCGTCCTCTGCGGCCTCACCACCGTCCTCTTCCTCGGCGGCTGGCACGGCCCCTGGGGCGAGGACGGCCTCGGCTGGTTCTGGACCCTGCTGAAGACGGCGGTCCTGGCCTTCGTCGTCATCTGGCTGCGGGTCTCCTACCCGCGCCTGCGCGAGGACCAGCTCCAGAAGCTGGCCTGGACGACGCTCGTCCCGCTCGCCCTGGCGCAGATCGCGCTCACCGGCATCGTGAAGGTGGCGATCAACTAAATGGCTCCGATCCCCGGCTCCGGCCTCGCCAAGGGCCTCGCCGTCACCCTCCGCACCATGACGCGCAAGAGCGTCACCGCGCAGTACCCGGAGGCGCAGCCCGAGCTGCCGCCCCGCTCCCGCGGCGTGATCGCGCTCTTCGAGGAGAACTGCACGGTCTGCATGCTGTGCGCCCGCGAGTGCCCCGACTGGTGCATCTACATCGACTCGCACAAGGAGACGGTCCCGCCCGCCGCTCCCGGCGGCCGCGAACGCAGCCGGAACGTCCTCGACCGCTTCGCCATCGACTTCTCCCTCTGCATGTACTGCGGGATCTGCATCGAGGTGTGCCCCTTCGACGCCCTCTTCTGGTCGCCGGAGTTCGAGTACGCCGAGACCGACATCCTGGAGCTGACCCACGAGCGGGACAAGCTCCGGGAGTGGATGTGGACCGTCCCCGAGCCGCCCGCGCTCGACCCGGCGGCCGAGGAGCCCAAGGAGATCGCCGCCGCCCGCAAGGCCGCCGAGAAGGCCGCCGCCCAGGCCGCGGCCGCGCAGCGGCAGGAGGGCGACGCGTGAACCTCGCAGCCCCCGGCTTCCTGTCGCCCTCCGGCGTCGAGGTCGCCTTCCTCCTCGTCGGCCTCGTCACCCTCGGCGCCGCGGTCGTCTCCGTCACCACGCGGCAGCTCGTGCACGCCGCGCTCTGGCTCGTCGTCGCGCTCGGCGGCCTCGCCGTCGAGTACCTCCTGCTGACCGCCGAGTTCATCGCCTGGGTCCAGGTGCTGATCTACGTCGGCTCCGTCGTCGTCCTGCTGCTCTTCGGCCTCATGCTCACCAAGGCGCCGATCGGCCGCTCCCCGGACGCCGACTCCGGCAACCGTCCGGTCGCCCTGGCCGTCGCCGTCGCCGCCGCGGCGGCGCTCGTCTGGGTGGTCGTGGACGCCTTCCGCACGACCTGGATCGAGCTGGACGGACCCGCGCGGGGCTCCACCGGCGTGACCGGCGAGATCCTCTTCCGGCACTGGGTGCTGCCCTTCGAGGCGCTCTCCGTGCTGCTGCTCGCCGCCCTGGTCGGCGCCATCGTCCTGTCCCGCAAGAAGCCGGAAGGGGAGCGGGACTGATGCACCTCGCCTACCCCGCCGTCCTCGCCGCGCTCCTCTTCTGCGTCGGCCTGTACGGCGTCCTCGCCCGCCGCAACGCGATCCTGGTCCTGATGTCGGTCGAGCTGATGCTCAACGCCGTCAACCTCAACCTGGTCGCCTTCGACGTCTGGCTCCGCGACGCCCTCCACGCCGGCCAGGCCCTCACCCTCTTCACCATCGCCATCGCCGCCGCCGAGATCGGCATCGGCCTCGCCATCGTCCTGATGGTGTACCGCAACCGGGGCACGTCCGACGTCGACCGCCTCCGCGACACGGCGGAGGCCCGGCACGGCGCCGACGAGACCGACGAGAAGGCCGAGGCCGCCGCGTGACCACCACGACCCTCGCCGTCCTCGTCCCCGTCCTGCCCTTCCTCGGCGCCGTCGCCGGCCTCGCCGCCGGCCGCACCGCGCCCGGCTTCGTCCGCCCGCTCGCCGTCCTGCCGACGCTCGCCGCCGCCGTCCTCGCCGTCCTCGTCGCCGTCCGCCAGGGCGGGAACACCGTCATCGAGGCGGCCACCGAACTCACGCCGACCGGCTCCGTCCCGATCACGCTCGGCGTCCACATCGACGGCTTCGCCGCCCTCGTCGCCGTCCTCGTCGGCGTCGTCGCGAGCTGCGTGCAGATCTACTCGACCGGCTACCTCCGCGAGGACCCGCGCTACCCCTCGTACGCGGCCCTCGTCTCCCTCTTCACCGCCGCGATGCTCCTCGTCGTCTACTCCGGCGACCTGATGGTGCTCCTGGTCGGCTGGGAGATCATGGGCATCTGCTCGTACTTCCTCGTCGGCCACTACTGGGAGACCCCCGAGGCGCGCTCCGCCTCCCTGAAGGCGTTCCTCGTCACCAAGCTCGGCGACGTCCCCTTCCTCTTCGGGCTCTTCGCGCTCGCCGCCGACGCCGGCACCTTCCGCATCGACGGCATCCTCTCCACCGTCGCGAGCGGCGGCCTCGACCACCCGACCGCGGTGGCGCTGCTGCTCCTCGCCGGCGTCGCGGGCAAGTCCGCGCAGTTCCCGCTGCACACCTGGCTCCCCGACGCCATGGCCGGCCCCACCCCGGTCTCCGCGCTCATCCACGCCGCCACCATGGTCGCCGCCGGCGTCTACTTCGTCGCCCGGCTCCTCCCGGTCTTCGCCGCCTCCGCCGCCGCGCTGACCGTCCTCGCCGTGATGGCCGCCGTCACCATGGTCGGCTCGGCGCTCGCCGCGCTCGCCCAGGACGACATCAAGCGGGTCCTCGCCTACTCGACGATCGGCCAGCTCGGCTACATGGCCGGCGCGCTCGCCGTCGGCGACCGGGGCGCCGCCGTCTTCCACCTCCTGTCGCACGCCGCCTTCAAGGCGCTGCTCTTCCTCGCCGCCGGCGCGGTCATCCACGCCGCCGGCACCAACTCGCTCACCGCCATGTCCCGGATGGGCGGCCTGGCGAAGCGGATCCCCGACGCGTACTGGACGATGACCGTCGCCCTCCTCGCGCTCGCCGCGATCCCGCCCTTCGCCGGCTTCTTCTCCAAGGAGGCCGTCCTGGTCGCCGCCGAGCACACCGCCCTCGGCGACCGCCCCGGCGTCCCCGCCGGGGCCGGCTGGACCGTCCTCGTCGCGGGCCTGCTGACCGCCCTCCTCACCGCCGCGTACGCGCTCCGCCTCTGGCTGCGCGCCTTCCGGGGGAGGGGCGCCGAGGCCCCGGACCTCCCCCAAGCTCTCGGCTCCGCTCGAGCAGGGGGGACCCCCATCCGCCAGCCGATTGCCATGACGAGCGTCCTGTGGATCCTCGCGATCCCCTCCCTCGGCTTCGGTCTGAGCGCGCTCGTCCTCGACGACTGGTTCGACGGCGAGAGCCTCCTGCCGACCCTCACCACCGCCGTCCTCGGCACCGGCCTCGCCGTCGCCGGCGGCGCCGTCACCTACGCCGTCTGGCGGAGCCTCGCCGCCCGGGCCGTCCCCCCGGTCCCGGCCCCGCACGTCGCCCACCCGGACGCCGAGGCCGGCCTGGTCGAGGCCGAGGCGCTGCACCTGCCGCACCCCGCCGAGGACCCGGCCGACCCCGGCCGCGCCCTCCTCGGCCCGCTGTACGGCCCGGCCGCCGCCGGCTTCCACCTGGACGCCCTCTACGCCAAGGTCTTCGTCCGCCCGGTGCTCGGCGCCGCCTCCCTGGTCCGCTTCCTGGACCGCGAGGTCGTCGATACCTACGTGAGCGGCGCCGCCGGCACCGCCAAGGGGCTCGGATGGCTGGTCCGCCGCGCCCAGACCGGCAACGTGCAGACCTACCTCAGCGCCCTGCTCGCCGGCTCCGTCGTCCTGGCGATCGCCGCCGTCGCCCTCGCCAACGCCTTCGCCGGAGCGTGAGCCGTGATCGATATCAGCGAATCCGTGATGCAGTTCCTCCTCGCGTTCCTCGTCGTCGTGCCGCTCCTCGGCGCCGCCGCCGCGCTGCTGCCCGCCCCGCCCGGCCTGAAGGGGAAGTCGCCCGAGCAGGCGGTGCTCCGCCACGGCGTCACCGTCACCGGGGCCGTCCTGCTCGCCGCGATCCTCCTCGCCCTCGGCTTCGACCACGACCACCCGTCGCGGATGCAGGCGACCACGGACATCAGCTGGATCAGGGCGCTGGACGTGCGGATCCACCTCGGCGTCGACGGCATCTCGCTCCCCCTCCTGCTGCTGACGGCGCTGCTGACCTTCCTCTGCGCGCTGTACTCCTACTTCAAGCGGCCCGCGGGCCCGTCCCCGAAGGCGTTCGTCGCCCTGCTGCTCGTCCTGGAGGCCGGCACCCTCGCCACCTTCGCCGTCCTCGACCTGGTGCTCTTCTTCCTCGCCTTCGAGATGGTCCTCATCCCGATGTACTTCCTCATCGCCCGCTGGGGCGGCGAGGGCCGGCGGGCCGCCGCCGGGAAGTTCATCCTCTACACGCTGCTCGGCTCCGTGGTCATGCTGCTCGGCCTGCTCCTGATCGGGATCAAGGCGGGCACCTTCGACATGGTGGCGCTCGCCACCGACAACGGCCGCGGACTGACCACGTCCGTGCAGGTCACCGCGGTCCTCGCGATCGGCGTCGGGCTCGCCGTGAAGACCCCGATGTGGCCGCTGCACTCCTGGCTGCCGGACGCCCACACCGCAGCCCCCACCGTCGGCTCGGTCCTCCTCGCCGGCGTGCTCCTCAAGATGGGCACGTACGGCTTCGTCCGCATCGCCCTGCCGATCGCCCCCGACGGCATGCACACCCTCGCCCCCTACCTGGCCGCCTTCGCCGCCGCCGGCATCGTCTACGGCTCCCTCGCCTGCCTGGCCCTGGCGCGGCCCGGCGCCAAGGGCGACCTCAAGCGCCTGATCGCGTACTCGTCCGTCGGCCACATGGGTTTCGTCCTCCTCGGCATCGCCACCCTGACCCCCACCGGCGTCAACGGCGCGCTCTTCGCCAACATCGCCCACGGCCTCATCACCGGCCTGCTGTTCTTCCTCGTCGGCGCGGTGAAGGACCGGCACGGCACCGCCGACCTCGACACCCTCGCCGGGGCCACCGGCGCCGCCCTCTACGGCCGCGCCCCCCGCCTCGGCGCCCTCCTCGCCTTCGCCGCCGTCGCCTCCCTCGGCCTGCCGGGCCTGGCCGGCTTCTGGGGCGAGATGCTCGCCCTGTTCGCCGCCTTCGACCCGGCCGAGGGGCTCAGCCGCCCCGCGTACCTCGTCTTCATGGCGCTCGGCGGCCTCGGCACCCTGCTCACCGCCGCCTACCTGCTGATCGTGGTCCGCCGCGTCTGCATGGGCGGCCCCCGCCCGGCCGGCGAACCGGAGCTCGCCGACGTCCAGCCGTACGAGCTGGCCGCCTGGACCCCGCTCGTCGCCCTCACCGTCCTCGCCGGGCTCTGGCCCGCGGTCCTCCTCGGCCTCACCGACCCGGCCGTCCAGCAGCTCCTCGCGGGAGGCACCCAGTGATGACCGCCGACGCCTCTCTCGTCCAGTCCGTCGACTGGCTGACGATCGCGCCCCCGACCCTCACCGCCCTGGTCGCCCTCGGCGTCCTCGTCGCCGACCTCTTCGTCCCCGCCGCGCGCAAGCAGCTCCTCGGCTGGATCTCGATCGCCGGCCTCGCCGCCGCCCTCGTCCTGCTGCTGCCGCTGCGCGCGGGCGACCGCGCCACCTTCTGCCTCACCGCCGGCGCCCAGACCGACAGCCACGCCCAGACCACCGGGTGCAGCTACACCGCCGACACCTTCACCCTGGTCATCCAGCTCCTCGTGCTCGGCGGCGCCCTGCTGACCGCCCTGCTCTCGCTGCCCGCCACGCGCGCCAAGCTCCCGGCCGGCGAGTTCTGGTTCCTGCTGCTGTCCTCCGCCGCCGGCGCCGCCCTGCTGCCCGCCTCCCGCGACCTCGCCACCCTCGTCGTCGCCCTGGAGGTCGCCTCGCTGCCCGCCTTCGCGCTCGTCGGCCTCAAGCGCGGCGACCGGCGCTCCGGCGAGGCCGCCCTCAAGTTCTTCCTCTCCTCGGTGACCGCCACCGCCGTCACCCTCCTCGGCGCGAGCTTCGTCTACGCGGCCACCGGCACCCTCCACCTCACCGAGATCGCCGCCCGCCTCGACGACGTCCCCGGCCGGCTCCAGACCCTCGCCGAGGCCGGCGTCGCCCTCGCCCTCGTCGGCTTCGCCTTCAAGGTCGCCGCCGTCCCCTTCCACTTCTGGGTCCCCGACACCTACACCGGAGCCCCGCTGCCCGTCGCCGCCTACCTGTCGGTCGTCGGCAAGGCCGTCGGCCTCACCGGCCTCATCCTGGTGACGGTCGTCGCCTTCCCCGCGTACGCCGACGTGTGGGGCCCGGCCCTCGCCGTCCTCGCCGCCCTCACCATGACCGCCGGAAACGTCGCCGCGCTCCGCCAGGACCCCGCCCGCGACGGCAGCGCCGTCCGGCTGCTCGCCTGGTCCTCCGTCGCCCAGGCCGGCTACCTCCTGGTGCCGATCGCGGCCGCCGCGTACTCCGGCGACGACCAGATCGGCGCCACCGTCGCGTACGCCCTCATGTACGCCGTCGTGAACCTCGGCGCCTTCGCCGTCGTCGCCCTCGTCGCCCGCACGCACCCCGGCAAGCGGATCGCCGACCACGCGGGCCTCTACGCCGCCCGCCCCGCCGCCGCCCTCGCGTTCGCCTTCTTCCTCCTGAATCTGGCCGGTTTGCCCCCGGGTATCATCGGGCTCTTCGCCAAGGTGACCGTGTTCTCGTCGGCCGTCGACGCGGGCCTCGGCTGGCTGGCCGTGGTCATGGGCGTCAACGTCGTCATCGGCCTCGCGTACTACCTGCGCTGGACGGCCCTGCTGTTCCGCACGCCGGAGCACGCCGCCGGAGGCACCGGGCACCGGGCCCCCGCGCCCGTCACCCTGGCGATCGCGCTGACCGCCGCGGCCGGAGCCGTCCTGTCGGGTTACCCGCAGTTCGCCCTCCGGTTCGTGACGGCCGGCCTGTTCTGACCCCCCACCGCATGACCCCCTGAGGAGCGCACCACCCGTGCTGAACGGATTCAAGGACTTCATACTTCGCGGAAACGTCGTCTCGATGGCCATCGGCCTGGCCGTCGGCTCGGCGTTCACGGCCGTCGTCACCGGCTTCAGCAAGGCGTTCATCACCCCGCTCATCGGCCTCGCCACCGGCTCCGTCGGCGACTTCAGCGAAGCGAAGTTCAAGGTCGGCCAGACCGTCTTCCCCTACGGCCTCGCGATCGCCGCCACCATCGCCTTCCTCATCACCGCCCTGGTGCTCTACTTCCTCTTCGTCGTCCCCATGGCCAAGGTCCAGGCGAAGTTCGCCAGGGAGGAGGCCGCCGACCCGAAGTCCGAGAAGCGCGACTGCCCCCGCTGCTACGCCGAGATCCCCGCCATCGCCACCCGCTGCGCCCACTGCACCAGCGAGGTCGAGCCGCTCGCCGACGCCCTCGTCAAGGCGGGCCTGACCCCCGTCGCCGACAAGGTCCCCGCCGCCCGCTGATCACCCGTACGGCCCAGCCCCTCCCCGGTGCGGCCGGGGGAACCGCAGCCTCCCGCCTGGCGTTGACCAGTACGGGAGGGTCCACTGGAGGCGTGGACCACCAAGCAAAGGGTTCCCCTGCCGCACCACTTGGAGGGCGTACCGTGCACCGCCGGCACAACGGGCTGAGGACCGCCGTCCTCCTCGGAGGGCTCTCGGCCCTCATCATCGTCATCGGCAGCTTCTTCGGGCGCACGGGACTGATCGTCGGCCTCGTCGTCGCGATCGGCACCAACGCGTACGCGTACTGGAACAGCGACAAACTGGCACTGCGGGCCATGCGCGCCCGCCCCGTCAGCGAGTTCGAGGCCCCCGCCCTCTACCGGATGGTGCGGGAGCTCTCCACCCAGGCCCGCCAGCCGATGCCCCGCCTCTACATCTCGCCGACCCAGGCGCCCAACGCCTTCGCGACCGGCCGCAACCCGCGCAACGCCGCCGTCTGCTGCACCGAGGGCATCCTCGCCCTCCTCGACGAGCGCGAACTCCGCGGCGTCATCGGCCACGAACTCAGCCACGTCTACAACCGGGACATCCTCATCTCCTCGGTCGCCGGCGCGCTCGCCTCCGTCGTGATGTTCCTGGTCAACTTCGCCTGGCTCATCCCCGTCGGCCGCTCCGGCGACGACGAGGGCCCCGGCCTCCTCGGCTACCTGCTGATCCTGATCCTCGGCCCCGTCGCCGCCTCGATCATCCAGCTCGCCATCTCCCGCTCCCGGGAGTACGAGGCCGACGCCTCCGGCGCCCAGCTCACCGGCGACCCGCTCGCCCTCGCGAGCGCCCTCAGGAAGCTGGAGGCGGGCACCCAGCAGCTCCCGCTGCCGCCCGAGCCCCGGATCGAGACCGCGAGCCACATGATGATCGCCAACCCCTTCCGCCCGGGCAGGGGACTCTCCAAGATGTTCTCGACCCACCCGCCCATGGCCGAGCGCATCGCCCGGCTCGAAGAGATGGCAGGTCGCCGCCCGTGAAGACCGTTCTCAACGTCATATGGCTCGTCCTCTCCGGCTTCTGGCTGTTCCTCGGCTACCTCCTCGCCGGAGTGCTGCTCTGCGTCACGATCATCGGCATCCCCTTCGGCCTCGCCGCCTTCCGCATCGGCCTCTACGCCCTCTGGCCCTTCGGCCGCACCGTCGTCGACAAGCCCGGCGCCGGCGCCGCCTCCTGCGTCGGCAACGTCCTGTGGCTGATCCTCGCCGGCTGGTGGCTCGCCATCGGCCACGTCGTCACCGGCGTCGCGCTCTGCGTCACGATCATCGGCATCCCCCTCGGCCTCGCGAACTTCAAGCTCATCCCCGTCTCGCTGCTGCCGCTCGGCAAGGACATCGTCCCCACCGACCAGGCGTACGGCGGCCAGGGACACCCGCAGCAGACGTACGGCCGCCCCGGCTTCTGATCCGTGGACCGGCCCCGCTACGCCCTGCTCTCCGGCCTCCACGCCGTCGCCCTCTGCCGGGACGTCGACGGCCTCTACGGCGACCCCGTGCCGCCGCCCCGGCTCCGCCACGAGCTGCGCGGCTGCGAACCGCGCGGCGAGCTGGCCCGGGCCGTCACCCGGGCGATCGTCGAGGGCACGGCCCCGCTCGGCACCCTCGACGTCGAGACCCACGACGGCGCCTGGCGGCTCACCGCCGTCCGGGTCCTCGGCGCCCGCGGCGACGTCGTCACCGTCGAGTCCGCGGGCGCCCCGCACCGCCTGCGCGGGGCGTACGGGACGGTCCCCTGCGGCAACCTCGTCCGGGTCTCGCCCGAGCCCCCCGCGGAGCTCACCCACGGCGAGGTCACCTTCCTCGGCTGCTCCCCGCGCGGCGCGCTCCGCGACGCCCTCGCCGCCGGCGCGGAGCGGTTCGAGGCCGTCCGGTACCAGGTCCTGAACCGGGCGGCGGACCCCCAGCACGAGGCGGAGGCCGGCCGGGTCACCGCCGCCGGCGCCTCCCGCCACCACCACGGGCTCGTCGACCTGACCGTCGCCTTCCCCCGCGCCGGCCTCCTGCCGCACCGGCACCGCGAGGTCTGGGACCTCTTCCACGGGTACGACCCGCCGGCCGAACCCGGCACCTGGCGCCGCTTCACCGGCACCGCCCGCGCCGAGTGGCTCCGCCAGGCCGCCCGGCACGCCCACCGCCCCCCGCGCCCCGCCCCGGACACCGCGTACGAGCTCGACGGACGCGGGATCACGGACCAGGACGCCCTCCTCTGCGCCCTCGGCGAGGCCGTCCTCGGCCCCGGCCGCGCCTTCCCGCTCGGCTCCCCCCGCGCCCTCGGCGCCGAGCTGTCCGGCCGCACCCTGGTCTGGCGCCACGCCGGCACCGCCCGCGCCTGCCTCGGCGTCACCCCGCTCCTCGCCCGCCCCCGCCCCGCCACCTTCCGGGAATGGGTCGACGGACTCAGGGCCGAGGGCGTCCGGGTCGTCCTCGACTGACCGCGTACGCCACCACCCCGGCCGCCAGCACCCCCGTCCCGGCCAGCACCGACCCCAGCGGCAGCGCGCCGGCCAGCACCGCGCACCCGGCGAGCCCCGTCAGCGCGAGCGCCCGGTGCCGCGGGCCCAGCGTCCACGCCGAGGCGTTGGCGATCCCGTAGTAGACGAGGACGCCGAAGGACGAGAAGCCGATCGCGCCCCGCACGTCCGCCGTCGCCGCCACCACGGCCACCACCGCGCCCACCGCCGCCTCGGCCCGGTGCGGCACCCGGAACCGCGGGTGGACCGCGGCCAGGCCCCGGGGCAGGTACCCGTCCCGGGCCATCGCCAGCGTCGTCCGCGACACCCCGAGGATCAGCGAGAGCAGCGAGCCCAGCGCCGCCGCCGCCGCGCCCGCGGTCACCACCGGCACCAGCCAGGAGGCGCCCGCCGCCCGCACGGCGTCGGCGAGCGGCGCGGGGGAGTGGGCCAGGGCGAGCGGCCCGAGGGCCCGCAGGGCGCCCACCGCGACCAGCGCGTAGACGGCGAGCGCGAGCCCCAGCGCGAGCGGCACGGCCCGGGGGATCGTCCGGGCCGGATCGCGCACCTCCTCGCCGAGCGTGGCGATCCGCGCGTACCCCGCGAACGCGAAGAAGAGCAAACCAGCGGCCTGGAGCACCCCGCCCGCCGAGACCTCCCCGCCGAGCCCGGAGAGGCCGTCCGGGGCGCCCGCGAAGGTGGCCGCGACCACCGCCGCGAGCACCGCGAGGACCCCCGCCACGATCACCCGCGCGAACAGCGCCGACTTCTGGACCCCGCCGTAGTTCACGGCCGTCAGGGCGACCACGGCGGCCACCGCCGTGGCATGCGCGTGGCCGGGCCACAGATAGGCGCCCACGGTCAGCGCCATCGCCGCGCAGGAGGCCGTCTTGCCCACCACGAAGGCCCAGCCCGCCAGGTACCCCCAGAAGGGACCCAGCCGTTCGCGGCCGTACACGTAGGTGCCGCCGGACTCCGGGTACAGGGCGGCCAGCCGGGCCGAGGCCATCGCGTTGCAGTACGCCACGACGGCGGCGAGCCCGAGCGCCGCGAGCAGTCCCGCCGAGCTCCCGGCCGCGCCGGCGGCCGGCCCGAGGGCGGCGAAGATCCCGGCGCCGACCATGGCGCCGAGCCCGATGACGACGGCGTCGGGGACGCCGAGGGACCGGCGCAGTGGTGCGGTCACGATCGACCCGTCTCCCGCAGGGTGATGTTGAGCCGCCCGGCCAGCCCGAGCGACGGCTCGGCGGTCCCGGGGAACACCCTCGGCACCCCGTGATACGCCCACCGGGACTCCCCGCCGAACACGAAGAGGTCCCCGGAGCCCAGCGTCACGTCGGTCCACGGCCGCCCCCGGCTCTCGCCGTTGCCCAGCCGGAAAATACAGGTGTCGCCGAGGCTGAGCGACACCACGGGTGCCCCGGACCGCTCCTCCCTGTCCTGGTGCATGCCCATCCGGGCGCCGTCGCCGTAGAAGTTCACCAGCGCGGTGTCCGGCGCGAACCCGCCGTGCCCCCCGTACGCCTCCGCCACCGCCTCCCGCCCCAACGCGACCAGCCAGTCCGGCAGTTCGACGGCCACGGAGTCGAGGTACCGGTACGGCACCCACTGCCGGCCCAGGCACAGCGACCGCACCGACATCACGCCCCCGCCGGGCAGCACGGTCCGCCGGTACGCCAGCGGCCCGCGCCCGAACTCCCGGCAGGCCGCCACCAGTTCCCGCTGCCGTTCGAACGGCAGCCACCCCGGCACGTGCACCGCCCCGGGCGCGACCTCCGCCCGCTCGCGCGGGAACAGCCCCTCGGTCACGCGGGGGCTCCCTCCAGGTCCGCGAGGGCCCCCTCCAGGGCCAGCAGCGACCGCTTCCGGTCGAGCCCGGCCGCGTACCCCCGCAGGCTCCCGTCCGCGCCGACCACCCGGTGGCACGGCCGCACCACGAGCAGCGGATTGCGCCCGATCGCCGTGCCCACCGCCCGCACCCCGGCCCCGCCGGCCCCGACCCGCCGCCCGATCTCGCCGTAGCTGACGGTCTCCCCGTACGGGATCTCCTCCAGGGCCGCCCAGACCCGCCGCTGGAACTCCGTCCCGGCGTCCGCGGCCAGCGGCACCTCGAACCGCTCCCGCCGCCCGCCGAAGTACTCCTCCAGCTGCCGTACGACCTCGTCGAACGCCCCCTGGTCGCGGACCCAGCCGTCCCCGACCGCCACGGCCCCCTTCTGCCCCGGCAGCGAGAGCGACCGCAGCACGGCCCGGCCCCCCGCCGAGCGCCGCCCGGTCAGCAGCGTCTCGCCCAGGGGGCCGTCGGTGTACGCGTACACGGTGATGTCGTCCATGGCTCCAGTGTGCGAGCCCCGCCGGCCCTCGACCGGCGGCTTTCGGACACCGCCCTGGGGGCGCCGGAGGATCAGCGGTAGTTCACGAACTGGATCGCGAAGTCGAAGTCCTTCGACTTCAGCAGCGCCTGCACGGCCTGGAGGTCGTCCCGGCTCTTGGAGCTGACCCGCAGCTCGTCGCCCTGCACCTGCGCCTTGACGCCCTTGGGGCCCTCGTCGCGGATGGTCTTCGCGACCTTCTTGGCGTTCTCCTGCGAGATGCCCTCGGTCACCGACGCGAAGAGCTTGTACTCCTTGCCGGACAGCTGGGGCTCGCCCTCCACGTCCAGCGTCTTGAGCGAGATGCCCCGCTTGACCAGCTTGGTCTGGAAGATGTCGAGGATCGCCTTGACGCGCTCCTCGCCGTTCGCCTGCATCAGGATCTTCTCGCCCGACCAGGAGATCGAGGCGTTCGTGCCCTTGAAGTCGTAGCGCTGCGAGATCTCCTTCGCGGCCTGGTTGAGGGCGTTGTCGACCTCCTGCCGCTCGACCTTGGACACGATGTCGAAACTGGAGTCGGCCATGACTCGTGGCTCCTTGCTCGGATGCTGTGGGGTACCCCCAAAGCCTAGGGGGTGACCCGCCACCCGAACCGCTGATCAATCCGCTGATCAACCGGGTGGCGAACCACCCCCCGGGATCAGGTATTGTTTACGTCGTTGCCAGGGAGCACCGCCGAAAAGCGGGAAACCCGGGCGACGGATCCCATGGCGGTGTGCCCGAGTGGCCAATGGGAGCGGACTGTAAATCCGTCGGCTTAGCCTACCCAGGTTCGAATCCTGGCGCCGCCACGCGATACGAGAAGGTCCCCGGTGTTCGCACCGGGGACCTTCTTCGTTCTCCGGCGGCCCTCCGCGCCGGGCGGGTCAGTTGCCGGCCACGTCCTTCACCGCGACCGCGACCGGGACCGAGCCCCCGACCAGTTCCAGGGTCAGGCCGGCGGTGGCCGGGGTCTCCACCAGTTCGGCGAGGACCGCCGCCACGTCGTCGCGGGGGACCGGGCCGCGGCCCGTGGCGGCCTCCAGGCGGACCAGGCCGGTGCCGGCGTCGTCGGTGAGCATGCCGGGGCGCAGGACCGTCCACTCCAGGCCGGGGCGGGAGCGGATCGCGTCGTCCGCCGCGCCCTTCGCCCGCAGGTAGACGTCGAAGACCTCGTCGCCCGGACGGCGGGCGTCCGCGCCCATCGACGAGACGACGACGAAGCGCCGGACGCCCGCCCGCTCCGCCGCGTCCGCGAGGAGGACCGCCGCCCCGCGGTCCACCGTGTCCTTGCGGGCCGTCCCGCTGCCCGGGCCCGCGCCCGCCGCGAAGACGGCCGCGTCCGCGCCCCGCAGGACCTCCGCGACCTCCTCCACCGGCGCCGACTCCAGGTCCAGCACGACGGGCTCCGCGCCCGCCGCCCGCAGGTCCTCCGCCTGCTCCGGGCGGCGGATCAGCCCGACCGCCTCGTGTCCGCCCGCCGAGAGCAGCCGCTCCAGGCGCAGGGCGATCCGTCCGTGTCCTCCAGCGATGACGATGCGCATGTTCCGACCGTACGGCTCAGCGGGCCGCCGGGCCTCCCGGATCCGTCCGGGCCTGGCGCGGCAGGTCCAGCGTCGCCGCCGAGTCGCAGTACTCCCGCACCGCGCTCGTCCGCGCCACCACCCGCCCCCGGTGCACCACGATCCGGCTGTACGCGAGGGAGAGCGCCCCCGCGAGCCGCTCGCCCCGCACCGCCACCAGCTCCGCCGGGAAGCCCGCCTCCACCCGCACCTCCGGAAGCCCCATCGCCTCCCGGGCCCGGGCGCTCACCGCCCCGTACGCCTCCGCCGGGTCCAGGCCCTCCAGCGAGGCCAGCAGGAAGGCCGCCTCCAGCGGGTCCCCGCGCCCCACCGGGTTCGCCGCGTCCCGCAGCGCCCCGCCGCCCGCCGCGATCCGCACCCCCGCCGACCGCAGCAGCCGCACCGGCGCCGTGCCCCGCCGCTCCGTCCCCGCGCAGCCGCCCTGCGGCAGGCAGACCACCGTCACGCCCGCCGCCGCCAGCCGGTCCGCCGCCCGGCCCGCCACGCCCTCCGGCAGCCGGGACAGCCCCGCGCACGGGCCGAGCGCCACCCCGGGCCGCAGCCCGCCGGCCATCGCCGCGAAGCGGGCCAGGCGCGCCGGGTCGTCGCCGTCCGTGTGCAGGTCCACCGGCACCCCGTGCTCGGCCGCGACCTCCAGGACCGCCTCCACGTACCCCGCCGGGTCCGGGTCCAGGTCCGGGCGGCCGCCCACCACCCCGGCGCCCATCTTCACCGCGTCCCGCAGCATCGCCAGGCCGTCCGCGCCCGCCGCCCCGGTCAGCAGCCGGGGCACCGCCACCGCCGTGAGGTCCACCAGGCCGCGCAGCGAGCGCCGGGCCTGCAGGACGGCCTCCAGGGGGCCGAGGCCGTGCACGTCCCCGATCCGGACGTGGGCCCGCAGCGCGGTCGCCCCGTGCCCGAGCTGGAGCAGCGCGGCCTCGGTGGCCCGCCGCTGCACCTCCTCGGGGGCGTACGAGACCGGGCCCGGCCCCTCCGCGGAGAGCGCGGTGTCGGCGTGGGCGTGCGGCTCGGCCGGGGCCGGCAGCAGCAGGTGGCCGGCGAGGTCCACCCGGGCGCCGACCGTGCTGAGGCTCCCCGCGGTGCCGACGGCCTCGATCCGGCCCCGCACCAGCCGCACGTCCACGGTCCGCCCGTCGGTCAGCCGCGCGTTCGACAGCAGCAGCGAGCCGGGGTCCTCGGTCGCCGCCCCGCTCCCGCCGCCGTCGTCGTCGGAGGACTGTCGGGGCTGCTTGCTGTCGGCTGACATCGGTGCTCCTCCTGGCTCGCGGCTGGCTCGCCGACCGGCTCACCAAGATCGAGTTCACGCAGCGTGGGGCAGAGCCTAGGGGTGGGCGGGGCCGCCTTCGAGGAGGAGCGCAATAGTCGTACCGATGAGTCCACGAGTGGCGTACGGGGCGTGGCCAGGGGGCTTGTCGCGGGGAGCCCGCCGGGGGTCCGGGAAACGGATTTGGGTGATGGGCCGGAGACCGTGTAATGTCTTCCTCGCTCGCCCCAATAGCTCAGTCGGCAGAGCGTCTCCATGGTAAGGAGAAGGTCTACGGTTCGATTCCGTATTGGGGCTCTGGTGAGGGGAATCCCGCCTTCGGGCGGGGTTGCCACCATCAAAGCGGTGTAGCTCAGTCGGTAGAGCAAGCGGCTCATAATCGCTGTGTCACCGGTTCAAGTCCGGTCACCGCTACACACGGTAGCCGATTGTGGGGTCGGTCCTGCGATCGGCTACTCTTTCATGTCCCCTCCAAGCCTCTGGCTTGTAGGGGCACCCATTCCATCCATCCGTCCGTCAAGGAGCACTCACGTGGCTGCCACCGACGTCCGCCCGAAGATCACGCTGGCCTGCGTGGAGTGCAAGGAGCGGAACTACATCACCAAGAAGAACCGGCGCAACAACCCGGACCGTCTTGAGATGAAGAAGCACTGCCCCCGCTGCAACTCGCACACCGCGCACCGCGAGACGCGATAACCAGGCTCGTTCACGAGGCCGTCCCCGCCAGGGGACGGCCTCGTGGCGTTTGTCGACACGATCACACCTCGACAACAGATCCAGCAGGAGGTATCGAGTCCATGGCGCTCGACCAGTCCTTCGTGGGCCGGACCTATCCGCCCACCGCGCCCTACGAGGTCGGCCGCGAGAAGATCCGCGAATTCGCCGAGGCGATCGGTGACGCGAATCCCGCGTACACCGATCCCGAGGCGGCCAAGGAACTCGGCCACCTCGATGTGATCGCCCCGCCGACCTTCGTGTTCGCCATCACGTTCAAGGCCGCCGGTCAGGTCATCGAGGACCCCCAGCTCGGCCTCGACTACAGCCGCGTCGTCCACGGCGACCAGAAGTTCGCCTACACCCGGCCCGTCCGCGCCGGCGACCGCCTCTCGGTCACCTCCACCATCGAGGCGATCAAGTCGCTGGCCGGCAACGACATCCTGGACATCCGGGGCGAGGTCCACGACGAGTCCGGCGAGCACGTCGTCACCGCCTGGACCAAGCTCGTCTCCCGCGCCCCCGAGGAGGCCTGACCATGACCGCGAAGATCAGCTACGACGAGGTCGAGGTGGGCACCGAACTGCCCGCGCGGTCCTTCCCCGTGACCCGCGACACCCTCGTCCGGTACGCGGGCGCCTCCGGCGACTTCAACCCCATCCACTGGAACGAGAAGTTCGCCGTCGAGGTCGGGCTCCCCGACGTCATCGCCCACGGCATGTTCACCATGGCCGAGGCGATCCGCGTCGTGACCGACTGGGCCGGCGACCCCGCCTCCGTCGTCGAGTACGGCGTCCGCTTCACCAAGCCCGTCGTCGTCCCGAACGACGGCGTCGGCGCCGTGATCGAGGTCTCCGCGAAGGTCGGCGCCAAGCTGGACGACGGCCTCGTCCGGGTCGACCTGACGGCGACCAGCGCGGGCCAGAAGGTCCTGGGCATGTCGCGGGCCGTCGTACGGCTGGCCTGACGGTCGCGCGGGGTGCTCGCCCCGCCGGGTAAGTACCCTGGGCCCGTGCAGCAGCTCAAGGACGCCCCCCTCGCCCCCCTGACCACCTTCCGGCTCGGCGGCCCCGCCGCCCGGCTCGTCACGGCCACCACCGACGACGAGGTGATCGCCGCGATCCGGGAGGCGGAGGTCTCCAGGACGCCGCTGCTCGTCGTCGGCGGCGGCAGCAACCTCGTGATCAGCGACGAGGGCTTCGAGGGCACCGTCCTGCACATCGCCACCAAGGGCTTCGCCCTCGACGGGACCGCGCTGGAGGTGGCGGCCGGCGAGGTGTGGTCCGACGTCGTCGACCGGACCGTCGAGGCCGGGCTCGCCGGCATCGAGTGCCTGGCCGGCATCCCCGGCTCCGCCGGCGCCACGCCCGTCCAGAACGTCGGCGCCTACGGCCAGGACGTGGCCGAGACCATCACCGAGGTCGTCGTCTACGACACCCGGGACCACCGGACGCTCACGCTCACGAACGAGCAGTGCCGCTTCTCGTACCGGCACAGCGTCTTCAAGGAGCGGCCGGGCGAGTACGTCGTCCTCCGGGTCCGCTTCGCGCTGGAGGACGCGGACGGCATGTCGGCGCCCCTCGCGTACGAGCAGACCGCCCGCGCCCTCGGCGCCGGGATGGGCGAGCGCGTCCCGCTCGCCCACGCCCGGGACACCGTCCTGAAGCTCCGCGCGAGCAAGGGCATGGTCCTCGACCCCGAGGACCACGACACCTGGTCCGCCGGCTCCTTCTTCACCAACCCGATCCTCACCAACGAGGAGTTCGCGGCCTTCCGGGAGCGGGTGGCCGAGCGCCTCGGCGCGGACGTCCTCGCGCCGGCCTTCCCCGTCGGCACCTCCCACACCAAGACCTCCGCCGCCTGGCTCATCGACAAGGCCGGCTTCACCAAGGGGTACGGGACCGGGCCCGCCCGGATCTCCACCAAGCACACCCTCGCCCTCACCAACCGGGGCGAGGCCACCACCGAGGACCTCCTGGCCCTCGCCCGCGAGGTCGTCGCCGGCGTCCACGACGCCTTCGGCATCACCCTCGTCAACGAGCCCGTGACGGTCGGGGTCCAGCTCTAGGACGGGCTCCGGCCCCAGGACGGCCCGGTACGCGACGCCGAGGCCCCGCCGGGCCGCCGCCGGGCCGTCGACCGCACCCCGGTGGGGGCTCGGCCGGCTAGGCGGCCAGCCAGGCGTCGATCCCCGCCAGCAGCTCCTTGCGCACGCCCTCCGGCGCGGCCGAGCCCCGCACCGACTGGCGGGCCAGCTCCGCCAGCTCCCCGTCGGTGAAACCGTGGTGGCGGCGGGCGATCTCGTACTGGGCGGCCAGCCGGGAACCGAAGAGCAGCGGGTCGTCCGCGCCCAGCGCCATCGGGACGCCCGCCTCGAAGAGGGTCCGCAGCGGGACGTCCTCGTGCTTCTCGTAGACGCCCAGGGCGACGTTGGACGCCGGGCAGACCTCGCAGGTCACGCCCCGCTCCGCGAGCTTCCGCAGCAGCCGCTCGTCCTCCGCCGCCCGCACGCCGTGCCCGACGCGGGCCGCCCGCAGGTCGTCCAGGCAGTCGCGGACGGAGGCGGGGCCGGTCAGCTCGCCGCCGTGCGGGGCCGCGAGGAGGCCGCCGTCGCGGGCGATCGCGAAGGCCCGGTCGAAGTCGCGGGCCATGCCCCGGCGCTCGTCGTTGGAGAGCCCGAAGCCCACCACCCCCCGGTCGGCGTACCGCACCGCGAGCCGGGCCAGCGTGCGCGCCTCCAGCGGGTGCTTCATGCGGTTCGCCGCGACCAGCACCCGCATCCCGAGGCCGGTCTCCCGGGAGGCCGCGTCGACCGCGTCCAGGATGATCTCCAGGGCTGGGATGAGGCCGCCCAGGTGCGGCGCGTACGACGTCGGGTCGACCTGGATCTCCAGCCACCCCGAGCCGTCCCGCACGTCCTCCTGCGCCGCCTCCCGCACCAGCCGCTGGATGTCCTCGGGGGAGCGCAGGCAGGAGCGGGCGATGTCGTACAGCCGCTGGAAGCGGAACCAGCCGCGCTCGTCGGTCGCCCGCAGCTGCGGGGGCGTACCGCTCTTCAGCGCCTCCGGCAGGTGCACCCCGTACTTGTCGGCCAGTTCGAGGAGGGTCGAGGGCCGCATCGAACCGGTGAAGTGCAGGTGCAGGTGGGCCTTGGGCAACAGGGTGAGATCGCGGGGGTGCTCCATCGCCCGATCCTGCCTTACCCGAACGGCGGTATGCACGGCGATTCCCCGATCGATACCCGCCCGAACGCAAAAACGGGCCCCGGTTCCGGGGGAACCGGGGCCCGTCCCGTCACGACGGCGTCAGTCGCGGGCCTCGGCCAGCAGCTTCTGGATCCGGGACACGCCCTCCACCAGGTCCTCGTCGCCGAGCGCGTACGACAGGCGCAGGTAGCCGGGGGTGCCGAAGGCCTCGCCCGGGACGACCGCGACCTCGGCCTCGTCGAGGATCAGCGCGGCCAGCTCGACGGAGCTCTGCGGGCGCTTGCCGCGGATCTCCTTGCCGATCAGCGCCTTCACCGACGGGTACGCGTAGAACGCGCCCTCCGGGGTCGGGCAGTAGACGCCCTCGATCTCGTTGAGCATCCGCACGATGGTCTGGCGGCGGCGGTCGAAGGCGGTGCGCATCTCCGCGACCGCGTCCAGGTTCCCCGAGACGGCGGCCAGCGCGGCGACCTGGGCCACGTTGGAG
Source organism: Streptomyces sp. NPDC035033 (assembly GCF_040636735.1). NCBI lineage: Bacteria > Bacillati > Actinomycetota > Actinomycetes > Kitasatosporales > Streptomycetaceae > Streptomyces > Streptomyces sp. NPDC035033. The sequence continues at coordinate 90,844 of NZ_JBEZUZ010000008.1, forward strand.
ACGTTGGAGGTGGCGTGCGACTGGAGGTTGGTCGCGGCCTTCACGACGTCCTTCGGGCCCACGATCCACCCGACGCGCCAGCCGGTCATGGCGTACGTCTTGGCGACGCCGTTGACCACGATGCACTTGTCGCGCAGCTCGGGCACGATCGCCGGCAGCGAGGTGAACTTCGCGTCGCCGTAGACCAGGTGCTCGTAGATCTCGTCGGTGAGGACCCACAGGCCGTGCTCGACGGCCCAGCGGCCGATCGCCTCGGCGTCGGCCTCGCTGTAGACGGCGCCGGTCGGGTTCGACGGGGAGACGAAGAGGACGACCTTGGTCCGCTCCGTGCGGGCCGCCTCCAGCTGCTCCACCGACACGCGGTAGCCGGTGGTCTCGTCGGCCACGACCTCCACCGGGACGCCGCCGGCGAGGCGGATCGACTCCGGGTAGGTGGTCCAGTACGGGGCCGGGACGATGACCTCGTCGCCCGGGTCGAGGATCGCGGCGAACGCCTCGTAGATCGCCTGCTTGCCGCCGTTGGTCACCAGGACCTGGGAGGCGTCGATCTCGTAGCCGGAGTCGCGGAGCGTCTTGGCGGCGATCGCGGCCTTCAGCTCGGGCAGGCCGCCGGCCGGCGTGTAGCGGTGGTACTTCGGGTTCTTGCAGGCCTCGACGGCCGCTTCGACGATGTAGTCCGGGGTCGGGAAGTCGGGCTCACCGGCGCCGAAACCGATCACCGGGCGCCCGGCGGCCTTGAGGGCCTTGGCCTTGGCGTCGACGGCGAGGGTGGCGGACTCGGAGATCGCACCGATCCGGGCGGAGACCCGACGCTCGGTGGGAGGGGTAGCAGCGCTCATACGGCCATCGTCCCAGACCGTTTCCCGGCCCGGCACACAGGTTTCAGGGAGCGGACAGGAGCGGTCGATACCGGTCGTGGAGCGGTCCGCGGGCCGCTCGGAGGAGGGGCGCGGGCAGGTCGGCGCGGTTCCTGTTCGACGTGAGGCCCCAAGACCACGTACACTCACTCCTCGTTGGCCCGCACCGACCGCATCCACGATGAGGTAGGTTGGGGACGCCACGAAGGGTCGTAGCTCAATTGGTAGAGCACCGGTCTCCAAAACCGGCGGTTGGGGGTTCAAGTCCCTCCGGCCCTGCTACACACACCGCCAGGTTGTGTGCGCATGTACGTCTTCATTGCACCGCCGTGCGGCTCCACCCGGGCGCGGCACGGCCACGACCCGGAATCAGGTGAGAGATCGTGACGGACGCCGTTGGCTCCATCGACATGCCTGATGCCGAAGACGCGTCCGAGTCGAAGAAGAAGGGCCGCAAGGGCGGCAAGCGCGGGAAGAAGGGCCCCCTGGGCCGTCTCGCCGTCTTCTACCGGCAGATCATCGCCGAGCTCCGCAAGGTCGTCTGGCCCACGCGTAGTCAGCTCACCTCGTACACCACGGTCGTCATCGTCTTCGTGGTCGTGATGATCGGCCTCGTGACCGTGATTGACTTGGGCTTCCAGGAAGCAGTCAAGTACGTCTTCGGCTGACTTTTTGTTCCACCCCATCTGTATCGCAGGAAGAAGCAGCCACCGTGTCTGACGCGAACCTGAACGACGCCTTCGAGTCCGAGTCCGTCGAGGACGAGCTGGACATCGTCGAGGCCGCAGACGAGGACGAGGCTGCGGACGCCGCGGCGGACGAGGCCGCCGAGGAGGCGGCCCTCCGGGCCGAGGAAGCCGAGGACGAGGACGAGGACGACGCGTCCGAGCCCGCCGACGAGGACGAGGCCGACGAGGTCGAGGAGACCGACGAGGCGGACGACGTCGAGGCCGAGGCCGAGGAGACCGAGGAGGAGGCCGAGCCGGCCGCCCCGGTCGACCCCGTCGCCGCGCTCCGCGAGGAGCTGCGCACCCTGCCCGGCGAGTGGTACGTCATCCACACCTACGCGGGCTACGAGAAGCGCGTGAAGGCCAACCTGGAGCAGCGCGCCGTCTCGCTCAACGTCGAGGACTTCATCTACCAGGCCGAGGTGCCCGAGGAAGAGATCGTCCAGATCAAGGGCGGCGAGCGGAAGAACGTCAAGCAGAACAAGCTCCCCGGCTACGTCCTCGTCCGCATGGACCTGACGAACGAGTCCTGGGGCGTCGTCCGCAACACCCCCGGCGTCACCGGCTTCGTGGGCAACGCCTACGACCCGTACCCGCTGACCCTGGACGAGATCGTCAAGATGCTCGCCCCGGAGGCCGAGGAGAAGGCCGCCCGCGAGGCCGCCGAGGCCGAGGGCAAGCCGGCTCCGGCCCGCAAGCTGGAGATCCAGGTCCTCGACTTCGAGGTCGGCGACTCGGTCACCGTCACCGACGGCCCCTTCGCCACCCTCCAGGCCACGATCAACGAGATCAACCCCGACTCGAAGAAGGTCAAGGGCCTCGTCGAGATCTTCGGTCGCGAGACCCCGGTCGAGCTCAGCTTCGACCAGATCCAGAAGAACTGATCTTCCGCGGGTCGTTCGCAGGGATCGTTCCCGAGTTTCCGGACAGGTCAGAGGGGCTGTTGCAGCCGCTCTGACCTGCTCGGTTTTTGGACGCGCAGCTATACCCGTTATCGTTGTGCGGTATGCCTCCATCCGGATGGTCGGATGGATCGGCTGAAAACTCTCACTAGGACCCGGAGAGAGCAATGCCTCCCAAGAAGAAGAAGGTCACGGGGCTTATCAAGCTCCAGATCAACGCCGGTGCGGCGAACCCGGCCCCGCCGGTCGGCCCCGCGCTCGGTCAGCACGGCGTCAACATCATGGAGTTCTGCAAGGCCTACAACGCGGCGACCGAGTCGCAGCGTGGCTGGGTGATCCCGGTGGAGATCACGGTCTACGAGGACCGTTCCTTCACCTTCATCACCAAGACTCCGCCGGCCGCGAAGATGATCCTCAAGGCCGCGGGCGTGGAGAAGGGCTCCGGCGAGCCGCACAAGACCAAGGTCGCCAAGATCACCGAGGCGCAGGTCCGCGAGATCGCCACCACCAAGATGCCCGACCTCAACGCGAACGACCTGGACGCCGCCGCGAAGATCATCGCCGGCACCGCCCGTTCCATGGGCATCACGGTCGAGGGCTGATCACCCCCCTCGTGACCTCAGTGGTAGGACCAGCGCTCGGTCCGCACCACGACTCCACACCTGAAACAACACAGGAGCAGCAGTGAAGCGCAGCAAGTCCCTCCGCGCTGCGGACGCCAAGGTCGACCGGGAGAAGCTCTACGCCCCGCTCGAGGCCGTCCGTCTCGCCAAGGAGACCTCCACCACGAAGTTCGACGGCACCGTCGAGGTCGCCTTCCGCCTGGGTGTCGACCCGCGCAAGGCCGACCAGATGGTCCGTGGCACCGTGAACCTCCCGCACGGCACCGGCAAGACCGCCCGGGTCCTGGTCTTCGCGACCGGTGAGCGTGCCGAGGCCGCGGTCGCCGCGGGCGCCGACATCGTCGGCTCCGACGAGCTGATCGACGAGATCGCCAAGGGCAACCGCCTCAACGAGTTCGACGCCGTGGTCGCCACCCCGGACCTCATGGGCAAGGTCGGCCGCCTCGGCCGCGTGCTCGGTCCGCGTGGTCTCATGCCGAACCCGAAGACCGGCACCGTCACCCCCGACGTCGCCAAGGCCGTCAACGACATCAAGGGCGGCAAGATCGAGTTCCGCGTCGACAAGCACTCGAACCTGCACTTCATCATCGGCAAGACGTCCTTCGACGACACGCAGCTGGTGGAGAACTACGGCGCGGCCCTGGAGGAGATCCTCCGTCTGAAGCCGTCCGCCGCCAAGGGCCGCTACATCAAGAAGGCCGCCATCAGCACCACGATGGGCCCCGGCATCCCGGTCGACTCGAACCGCACCCGCAACCTCCTCGTCGAGGAGGACCCGGCCGCGGTCTGAGCCCTCTCGGCTCGGTAGCAGTCAGTCCTGAAGCCGCCCCCCGTTCCTCTCCGGAGGAACGGGGGGCGGCTTTATATGCGTCTCCTCCTGTCGTAGGCCCGGTATACGGTTCATGCGAACACGAAGACGAAGATCAAGGGGTGGGGAACACCGATGAGCAAGTCCACCTGGAAGCGCGCGGGCGTCGCGCTCACCGCCGCAGCCCTCACGGCGGGCCTCGCCGCCTGTGGCGACAAGGGCGCGGCCACCAAGGCCGGTGACCCGGCCGACGTCACGCAGGCCCTCACGGCGGCGTACGAGAAGACGTCGGCCGCCAAGGCCGCCAAGGTCAAGATGACCATGAAGATGGAGGGCACGGGCCCCGACACCGGCACCATGGAGATGTCCGGCGTCCAGGGCTGGGACCCCGCCTTCATGGACTACACCGTGAAGGGCTCCATGCTGAGCGCGGGCGACCCGGACGCCCCCGAGCAGATGCGCATGGTGATGCTCGACAACGTCATCTACATGGACATGGGCGAGAAGCAGGCCGCCGAGATGGACGGCAAGCGCTGGATGAAGCTGGACCTCAAGGCCGCGGCCGAGGCGTCCGGTGACAAGAACGTCCAGAAGCAGATGACCGGCAGCCTGGACCAGATGAACCAGGACCCGGCCCAGCAGCTCGCCCTCCTCCTGGACTCCCCGGACCTCAAGCACGTCGGTGCCGAGAAGGTCAACGGCATGGAGACCCAGCACTACAAGGGCACGCTCACCTTCGAGCAGATGCTGAAGGCCAACAAGGCGTCGGAGCTCCTCTCCAAGGAGGACCACGACAAGCTCGTGGAGAACATGAAGAAGTCGAAGCTCAAGGGCTACGACACCGAGGTCTGGGTCAACGAGGACGGCTACCCGGCCCGCATGGACATCGCCATGAAGATGCCCGAGGGCTCCATCGAGATCCGCGCCGACTACAGCGACTACGGCACCAAGGCCACCGTCCAGGCCCCGCCGGCCGAGGACACCGCCGACCTCTTCAAGATGCTCGAGGAGGCCGGGAAGGCCATGGAGGGCATGGAGGACGCCGAGGGCGCTCAGGGCTGATTTGCCCCTGACGCCCGACGTCACGTACTCTTCCACAGAAGCCAAAGACCGCTGGTCGTCGCTGTGCCCGTCAGGGCGCGGTGGCCGAAGGATTCGCTGAGAGATGCGAGCGACCCGCGCAGGTGACTGTGGAAGAGTTCCCGCACCGGATCCGTCCGGTTCGGTCGAGCTGAGCCCCGTGCGCCTGCGCCCGGGGCGTTTTCGTTTGTTCAGCCCCTTCTGAGCGGTCCTCATCACCCGGAAGGAGGCTGACGCACTATGCCGACGCCCAACAAGGCTGCATCGGTGGCCGAGCTCACGGACGCGTTCCAGAGCTCCAACGCCGCGGTGCTGACCGAGTACCGGGGTCTCACCGTCGCGCAGCTCAAGACGCTGCGTCGCGCTCTCGGTGAGAACGCCCAGTACGCCGTGGTGAAGAACACGCTGACCAAGATTGCGGCCAACCAGGCTGGGATCACCTCGCTGGACGACCAGTTCAATGGTCCGACGGCGGTCGCCTTCGTCACCGGTGACCCGGTGGAGTCGGCGAAGGCTCTGCGTGACTTCGCCAAGGAGAACCCGAACCTCATCATCAAGGCCGGTGTCCTTGACGGTAAGGCTCTCTCCGCCGACGACATCAAGAAGCTTGCGGACCTCGAGTCCCGCGAGGTTCTGCTCAGCAAGCTGGCCGGCGCCTTCAAGGGCAAGCAGTCTCAGGCTGCCTCGCTCTTCCAGGCTCTGCCGTCGAAGCTCGTCCGCACCGTGGACGCGCTGCGCGCCAAGCAGGCCGAGCAGGGCGGTGCCGAGTAATTCGGCTCGCGCAATGATCCGACGCGCCCTTCCGGCGCGGCGGGTCGCAGCGGGCCGTCAGTACGCCCGCCTCACATGAACATCCGGCACCTGCCGAATTAGTGGAAGGATCGCCCATCATGGCGAAGCTCTCTCAGGAAGACCTGCTCGCGCAGTTCGAGGAGATGACCCTCATCGAGCTCTCCGAGTTCGTGAAGGCGTTCGAGGAGAAGTTCGACGTCACCGCCGCCGCGGCCGCCCCGGTCGTCGTCGCGGGTGGCGCTGCCGGCGGCGACGCCGCTGGTGCGGTCGAGGAGAAGGACGAGTTCGACGTCATCCTCACCGGCGCCGGTGACAAGAAGATCCAGGTCATCAAGGTCGTGCGCGAGCTGACCTCCCTGGGTCTGAAGGAGGCCAAGGACCTCGTCGACGGCACCCCGAAGCCGGTCCTCGAGAAGGTTGCCAAGGACGCCGCTGACAAGGCCAAGGAGGCCCTCGAGGGCGCCGGCGCCTCCGTCGAGGTCAAGTAAGACCTCGTCGCGCGTAGCGACTCTTTGCCGCTGAGCGTGTAACGCTCGCGGTCCGAAAGGCGATCATCCATCTGGGTGGTCGCCTTTCGGTGTTCCCGGGACCCGCGTGGCGGGGGTCGTCCGGGCCTCCGGAAGCGGAGTATGGTGATCTTCGCCGTGCGCCGGACGCAGGCGGGGGCCTTGACGAACGGCACGCCGCGCGCAATTCTCAGGACGCGTCGTCACAACGATCCGTTTCCGAGGCATGGATCGACGACCGAACGGGCAGTATCGAGGTGCGCCGCACGGCGCGAGTACCGCGGAGTTGAGAACAACGAGGGTCGCGCACAACTCGCCCTGGACATCAGTGAGCCAAGTGGCTACACTGACCCTTTGCGCTGCCTGTTAGCTGCCCCCTGCCCGTCACCAGGGGCATACTCTCGCATCTGCATCGTGGGCCGAACGCCCCTGACCTGGCCTTTCAGCCGTTTCAGGAGATTCCGCCCCCGTCGCTCCGTGAGGGACCGGTACGCGCGCAGTGAGTCCGAGCCCTCGGAAGGACCCCCTCTTGGCCGCCTCGCGCAACGCCTCGACCCATACGAACAACGGCGCCAGCACCGCCCCGCTGCGCATCTCCTTTGCAAAGATCAAGGAGCCCCTCGAGGTTCCGAACCTCCTCGCGCTGCAGACCGAGAGCTTTGACTGGCTGCTCGGCAACGCCGCCTGGAAGGCTCGCGTCGAGGCTGCCCTTGAGTCGGGACAGGACGTCCCCACGAAGTCCGGTCTGGAGGAGATCTTCGAGGAGATCTCCCCGATCGAGGACTTCTCCGGGTCGATGTCGCTGACCTTCCGCGACCACCGCTTCGAGCCGCCGAAGAACTCCATCGACGAGTGCAAGGACCGTGACTTCACGTACGGCGCCCCGCTCTTCGTCACGGCCGAGTTCACCAACAACGAGACCGGCGAGATCAAGTCCCAGACGGTCTTCATGGGCGACTTCCCGCTCATGACCAACAAGGGCACCTTCGTCATCAACGGCACCGAGCGTGTCGTCGTCTCGCAGCTCGTCCGCTCGCCGGGCGTCTACTTCGACTCCTCCATCGACAAGACGTCCGACAAGGACATCTTCTCCGCCAAGATCATCCCGTCCCGGGGTGCCTGGCTGGAGATGGAGATCGACAAGCGCGACCTCGTCGGCGTCCGCATCGACCGCAAGCGCAAGCAGTCGGTCACCGTCCTCCTGAAGGCCCTCGGCTGGACCACCGAGCAGATCCTCCAGGAGTTCGGCGAGTACGAGTCCATGCGCGCCACCCTGGAGAAGGACCACACCCAGGGCCAGGACGACGCGCTGCTCGACATCTACCGCAAGCTCCGTCCGGGCGAGCCGCCGACCCGCGAGGCCGCGCAGACCCTGCTGGAGAACCTGTACTTCAACCCGAAGCGCTACGACCTGGCCAAGGTCGGCCGCTACAAGGTCAACAAGAAGCTGGGCGCCGACGCCCCGCTGGACGCCGGGATCCTGACCGTCGAGGACATCATCGCGACGATCAAGTACCTGGTGAAGCTGCACGCCGGCGAGACCGAGACCGTCGGTGACAGCGGCGCGACGATCGTCGTCGAGACCGACGACATCGACCACTTCGGCAACCGCCGCCTGCGCAACGTCGGCGAGCTCATCCAGAACCAGGTCCGTACGGGTCTCGCCCGTATGGAGCGCGTCGTGCGCGAGCGCATGACCACCCAGGACGTCGAGGCGATCACGCCGCAGACCCTGATCAACATCCGGCCGGTCGTCGCCTCCATCAAGGAGTTCTTCGGCACCAGCCAGCTGTCCCAGTTCATGGACCAGAACAACCCGCTCTCGGGTCTGACGCACAAGCGTCGTCTGTCCGCGCTGGGCCCCGGCGGTCTCTCCCGTGAGCGGGCCGGCTTCGAGGTCCGAGACGTGCACCCGTCCCACTACGGACGCATGTGCCCGATCGAGACCCCCGAAGGCCCGAACATCGGTCTGATCGGTTCGCTCGCCTCGTACGGTCGCGTCAACGCGTTCGGCTTCATCGAGACCCCGTACCGCAAGGTCGTCGACGGCCGGGTCACCGACGAGGTCGACTACGTCACCGCCGACGAGGAGGACCGGTTCGTCATCGCGCAGGCCAACGCCGCGCTCGACGACGAGCTCCGCTTCACCGAGAACCGCGTCCTCGTCCGCAAGCGTGGCGGCGAGGTCGACTACGTCGAGCCCGCCGACGTGGACTACATGGACGTCTCGCCGCGCCAGATGGTGTCGGTCGCGACCGCCATGATCCCCTTCCTGGAGCACGACGACGCCAACCGCGCCCTCATGGGCGCGAACATGATGCGCCAGGCCGTCCCGCTCATCAAGGCGGAGGCCCCGCTCGTCGGCACCGGCATGGAGTACCGCTGCGCCACCGACGCCGGCGACGTCCTCAAGGCCGAGAAGTCCGGCGTCATCCAGGAGCTGTCGGCCGACTACATCACGGTCGCCAACGACGACGGCACGTACAACACGTACCGCCTGCACAAGTTCTCCCGGTCCAACCAGGGCACCTCGGTCAACCAGAAGGTCGTCGTCGCCGAGGGCGACCACGTCATCGAGGGCCAGGTCCTCGCCGACGGTCCGGCCACCGAGAACGGCGAGATGGCGCTGGGCAAGAACCTGCTCGTCGCGTTCATGCCGTGGGAGGGCCACAACTACGAGGACGCGATCATCCTGTCGCAGCGCCTCGTCCAGGACGACGTCCTCTCCTCGATCCACATCGAGGAGCACGAGGTCGACGCCCGTGACACCAAGCTCGGCCCCGAGGAGATCACCCGGGACATCCCGAACGTCTCCGAGGAGGTCCTCGCCGACCTCGACGAGCGCGGCATCATCCGCATCGGTGCCGAGGTCGTCGCCGGCGACATCCTGGTCGGCAAGGTCACCCCGAAGGGTGAGACCGAGCTGACCCCGGAGGAGCGCCTGCTCCGCGCGATCTTCGGTGAGAAGGCCCGTGAGGTCCGTGACACCTCGCTGAAGGTCCCGCACGGCGAGACCGGCAAGGTCATCGGCGTCCGCGTCTTCGACCGCGAGGAGGGCGACGAGCTTCCCCCGGGCGTGAACCAGCTGGTCCGCGTCTACGTCGCCCAGAAGCGCAAGATCACCGACGGTGACAAGCTCGCCGGCCGCCACGGCAACAAGGGCGTCATCTCCAAGATCCTCCCGATCGAGGACATGCCCTTCCTGGAGGACGGCACCCCGGTCGACATCATCCTCAACCCGCTGGGCGTCCCGTCCCGAATGAACCCGGGACAGGTCCTGGAGATCCACCTCGGCTGGCTCGCCAGCCGCGGCTGGGACGTCTCCGGCCTCGCGGACGAGTGGGCGCAGCGCCTCCAGGCGATCGGCGCCGACCAGGTCGCCCCCGGCACCAACGTCGCCACCCCGGTCTTCGACGGTGCGCGCGAGGACGAGCTCGCGGGTCTGCTCCAGCACACCATCCCGAACCGCGACGGCGAGCGCATGGTGCTCCCGACCGGCAAGGCGCGCCTGTTCGACGGCCGCTCCGGCGAGCCGTTCCCGGACCCGATCTCCGTCGGGTACATGTACATCCTCAAGCTCCACCACCTGGTCGACGACAAGCTGCACGCCCGCTCGACCGGCCCGTACTCGATGATCACCCAGCAGCCGCTGGGTGGTAAGGCCCAGTTCGGTGGTCAGCGCTTCGGTGAGATGGAGGTGTGGGCGCTGGAGGCTTACGGCGCCGCCTACGCCCTCCAGGAGCTGCTGACGATCAAGTCCGACGACGTGACCGGCCGCGTGAAGGTCTACGAGGCCATCGTCAAGGGCGAGAACATCCCTGAGCCCGGCATCCCCGAGTCCTTCAAGGTCCTCATCAAGGAGATGCAGTCCCTGTGCCTCAACGTGGAGGTGCTGTCCTCGGACGGCATGTCCATCGAGATGCGCGACACCGACGAGGACGTCTTCCGCGCAGCGGAGGAGCTCGGCATCGACCTGTCCCGGCGCGAGCCGAGCAGCGTCGAAGAGGTCTGACGGGAGTTCCGGCGGACCTTGAGCGATCAAGGTCCGCCGGCCCCAGGACCCCCGTATCAGACCCACAGCCTTACAACCCTGAGAGGGATTGACGCATAGTGCTCGACGTCAACTTCTTCGACGAGCTCCGGATCGGTCTGGCCACCGCTGACGACATCCGTCAGTGGAGCCACGGCGAGGTCAAGAAGCCGGAGACCATCAACTACCGCACCCTGAAGCCCGAGAAGGACGGACTCTTCTGCGAGAAGATCTTCGGTCCGACCCGGGACTGGGAGTGCTACTGCGGCAAGTACAAGCGCGTCCGCTTCAAGGGCATCATCTGTGAGCGGTGTGGCGTCGAGGTCACCCGCGCCAAGGTGCGCCGCGAGCGGATGGGCCACATCGAGCTGGCCGCTCCCGTCACCCACATCTGGTACTTCAAGGGCGTCCCGTCGCGCCTCGGGTACCTGCTCGACCTCGCTCCGAAGGACCTGGAGAAGGTCATCTACTTCGCGGCGTACATGATCACGTACGTCGACGACGAGCGCCGCACCCGCGACCTGCCGTCGCTGGAGGCCCACGTCTCCGTCGAGCGCCAGCAGATCGAGCAGCGCCGCGACTCCGACCTGGAGAACCGCGCCAAGAAGCTCGAGTCCGACCTGGCCGAGCTGGAGGCCGAGGGCGCCAAGGCCGACGTGCGCCGCAAGGTGCGCGAGGGCGCCGAGCGCGAGATGAAGCAGCTGCGCGACCGCGCGCAGCGCGAGATCGACCGTCTGGACGAGGTCTGGTCCCGCTTCAAGAACCTCAAGGTCCAGGACCTGGAGGGCGACGAGCTCCTCTACCGCGAGCTGCGTGACCGCTTCGGCACGTACTTCGACGGCTCGATGGGTGCCGCGGCGCTGCAGAAGCGCCTGGAGTCCTTCGACCTGGAGGAGGAGGCGGAGAAGCTCCGCGAGATCATCCGCACCGGCAAGGGCCAGAAGAAGACCCGCGCGCTCAAGCGCCTCAAGGTCGTCTCCGCGTTCCTGCAGACCGCGAACAGCCCCAAGGGCATGGTTCTCGACTGCGTGCCGGTCATCCCGCCGGACCTCCGTCCGATGGTGCAGCTCGACGGTGGCCGCTTCGCGACCTCCGACCTGAACGACCTGTACCGCCGCGTGATCAACCGCAACAACCGTCTGAAGCGCCTGCTCGACCTCGGTGCCCCCGAGATCATCGTGAACAACGAGAAGCGGATGCTCCAGGAGGCGGTCGACGCCCTCTTCGACAACGGCCGTCGCGGTCGCCCGGTCACGGGCCCCGGCAACCGTCCGCTGAAGTCCCTCAGCGACATGCTGAAGGGCAAGCAGGGTCGTTTCCGTCAGAACCTGCTCGGCAAGCGTGTCGACTACTCGGCGCGTTCCGTCATCGTCGTCGGCCCGCAGCTCAAGCTGCACCAGTGCGGTCTGCCGAAGGCCATGGCGCTTGAGCTCTTCAAGCCGTTCGTGATGAAGCGCCTGGTCGACCTGAACCACGCGCAGAACATCAAGAGCGCGAAGCGGATGGTCGAGCGCGGCCGCACGGTCGTCTACGACGTCCTCGAAGAGGTCATCGCCGAGCACCCGGTCCTGCTGAACCGTGCGCCCACGCTGCACCGCCTCGGCATCCAGGCCTTCGAGCCGCAGCTGGTCGAGGGCAAGGCCATCCAGATCCACCCGCTCGTCTGCACCGCCTTCAACGCGGACTTCGACGGTGACCAGATGGCCGTGCACCTGCCGCTCTCCGCGGAGGCGCAGGCCGAGGCCCGCATCCTGATGCTGTCCTCGAACAACATCCTCAAGCCGGCCGACGGCCGCCCGGTGACGATGCCGACCCAGGACATGGTCCTCGGTCTGTTCTTCCTCACCACCGACGGCGAGCTGCGCGACGTCAAGGGCGAGGGCCGCGCGTTCGGCTCCACGGCCGAGGCGATCATGGCGTTCGACGCCGGCGAGCTGTCGCTGCAGTCGCAGATCGACATCCGCTTCCCGATCGGCACCGTTCCGCCGCGCGGCTGGGTCCCCCCGGTCGCCGAGGAGGGCGAGCCGGAGTGGCAGACGGGTGACTCGTTCCGCCTGAAGACGACCCTGGGCCGCGCGCTCTTCAACGAGCTGCTGCCCGAGGACTACCCGTTCGTCGACTACTCGGTGGGCAAGAAGCAGCTCTCCGAGATCGTCAACGACCTGGCGGAGCGCTACCCCAAGGTCATCGTGGCGGCGACGCTCGACAACCTGAAGGCGGCCGGCTTCCACTGGGCGACCCGTTCGGGCGTCACCGTGGCCATCTCCGACGTCGTCGTGCCCGAGGCCAAGAAGGCCATCGTCAAGGGCTACGAGGAGCAGGACGAGAAGGTCCAGAAGCAGTACGAGCGCGGTCTGATCACCAAGGAAGAGCGCACGCAGGAGCTCATCGCGATCTGGACCAAGGCGACCAACGAGGTCGCCGAGGCGATGAACGCGAACTTCCCCAAGACGAACCCCATCTTCATGATGGTTGACTCGGGTGCCCGAGGAAACATGATGCAGATGCGGCAGATCGCCGGTATGCGTGGTCTGGTGTCGAACGCCAAGAACGAGACCATCCCGCGTCCGATCAAGGCGTCCTTCCGCGAGGGCCTCTCCGTCCTCGAGTACTTCATCTCGACGCACGGTGCCCGTAAGGGTCTCGCCGACACCGCCCTGCGTACCGCCGACTCGGGTTACCTGACCCGTCGTCTGGTGGACGTCTCGCAGGACGTGATCATCCGCGAGGAGGACTGCGGCACCGAGCGCGGTCTGAAGCTGCGGATCGCGGCGAAGGACGAGGCCGGCGTGCTGCGCAAGGCCGAGGACGTCGAGACCAGCGTGTACGCGCGCTGCCTCGCCGAGGACGTCGTCATCGACGGCAAGGTGCTGGCCCCGGCCGGCGTCGACCTCGGTGACGTCCTCATCGAGCAGCTCGTCCAGGCGGGCGTCGAGGAGGTCAAGACCCGCTCGGTCCTGACCTGTGAGTCCGCCGTCGGCACCTGCGCCATGTGCTACGGCCGCTCGCTGGCCACCGGCAAGCTGGTCGACATCGGTGAGGCGGTCGGCATCATCGCCGCCCAGTCCATCGGTGAGCCCGGCACCCAGCTGACGATGCGTACCTTCCACACCGGTGGTGTGGCCGGTGACGACATCACCCAGGGTCTGCCGCGTGTCGTCGAGCTCTTCGAGGCCCGTCAGCCCAAGGGTGTCGCCCCGATCTCCGAGGCGGCCGGCCGCGTCCGCATCGAGGAGACCGAGAAGACCAAGAAGATCGTCGTCACCCCGGACGACGGCACCGACGAGACGGCGTACCCGATCTCGAAGCGTGCCCGTCTGCTCGTGGGCGAGGGCGACCACGTCGAGGTCGGCCAGAAGCTCACCGTCGGTGCGGTCAACCCGCACGACGTGCTGCGCATCCTGGGCCAGCGCGCGGTCCAGGTCCACCTGGTCGCCGAGGTCCAGAAGGTCTACAACTCGCAGGGCGTGTCGATCCACGACAAGCACATCGAGATCATCATCCGGCAGATGCTGCGCCGCGTGACGATCATCGAGTCCGGCGACGCGGAGCTGCTGCCGGGCGAGCTGGTCGAGCGGTCGAAGTTCGAGACCGAGAACCGTCGTGTGGTCACCGAGGGCGGCCACCCCGCCTCCGGCCGTCCGCAGCTGATGGGTATCACCAAGGCCTCGCTGGCGACGGAGTCCTGGCTGTCGGCCGCCTCCTTCCAGGAGACGACCCGAGTCCTGACGGACGCGGCGATCAACGCCAAGTCCGACAGCCTCATCGGCCTCAAGGAGAACGTCATCATCGGTAAGCTCATCCCGGCCGGTACGGGTCTGTCCCGCTACCGCAACATCCGGGTCGAGCCGACCGAGGAGGCCAAGGCGGCGATGTACTCGTCCGTCGGCTACGACGACCTCGACTACTCGCCGTTCGGCACCGGCTCCGGCCAGGCCGTTCCGCTGGAGGACTACGACTACGGTCCGTACAACCAGTAAGCGAGTCGCTCGACCGGAGGGCGGTCACCCCGTTGCGCACGGGGTGGCCGCCCTCCGGGGTTTCCGGGCGCGCTCAGCGCCCGGCGAGCTCCCAGACGGCGACGAGCACGCCCGCGCCCGCGGTCAGCGCGGCGATCGAGGCGAGCGGCCAGCGGGCCCGCTCCAGGTCGTCGAGCCGGGCCTCGTGGTCGGCGAGCTGCTTGTCGGTCTGGTCGCTGCGCTGCACGAGCAGGGCGAGCGAGCCGTCGACGCGGGCGAAGCCGGCTTCGAGGGTGCCGCGGAGCCGCTCCAGTTCGAGCGCGACCGCGACCGGGTCGTTCGGGTCAGCCTCGGTCATCGGCACCGCCGGCTTCCGTCCGCAGCCACGCGGGCAGCAGGAGCTGGACGGCGGGGACCGCCATCGCCCGGGTGAGGGCGCCCGCGACGGCGAGCGCGCCGGCGACCCAGGGCAGGGTGGCGGGGAGGCCGGAGGCGTCGACGAGCGCGGGCAGGACGACGGCGATGCCGACGGCGGTCTGCAGCACGGTGCGGGCCGTGCGCTTCGCGGCTTCGGACACGGGGGTTCTCCTCACTTCGTGTACGGGACCTTCAGCGCGTTCCAGGAGGCGGCGCCGGGCCAGCCGTCGGCGTCCGCGCCGCGGAAGCCGAGCTTGTGCTGCCAGGCCGCGTACGAACGGCGGTCGGCCTCGGTCCAGCGGGGGCCGGGACCGACCTGGTAGCGGCCGCAGCCCTCGGCCGTCAGCCGGCGGCCCATCGCGGTGATCACGGGGGAGCTGGGCGCGGACCGGAAGAACGCGGTGCCGGGGAAGGGGTGGTGCTTCGGCGCGGGCTTCCGGCCGGCCGGCGGCTTCGGGGCGGGGGCGGCGCCGAGCCGCTTCTGGACCCGGTCGCGCATCCCCGGCATGCCGAAGCCCTTGGGGTCGCTCTTCCAGTCGGACCACTCCAGGTGTCCGATGACGGACTTGGCGCCCCAGCCGTGGGCCCGGCACAGGGCGGCGGAGACCCGTTCGATCGCGTCGAGCTGGGCGGCCGGCCAGGGGTCGGTGCCGTTGCCGAGGTTGACGCACTCGAAGCCGTAGAAGCGGGAGTTGCCGTCCACGGCGCCGGGGCTGCCCTGGTGCTCGCGCGGGACCGGCGGCCGGTCGCCGTACGCCTCGGTGACCACGGCCCGCAGGACGGACGGGTCGCCGCCGCCGGCGTGGTTGGCGCGCCCGGCCGAGACCAGGTGGACGGTGCCGTCCTTGGCGATCACGCCGTGGCAGAGCGGGCCGGGGAGGCTCTCGTAGCCGTCGAAGCACATCGCGACGGAGGACGCGGTGCCGCTGGACACGGTGTGGTGGATCATCACGCCGGCGACCGGGCCCCAGGCGCCGGCCCGGTTGCGGTGGTGGGTGCGCCAGCCGGGGTGCTCGACGACGGTGACGCCTTCGGCGCGGAGCGCGGCGAGGAGCCGGTCCGCGGACAGGGGAGTGGCCAACTGTTCTCCTCCAGACATGCGGGAGCCCCGGCCGTCGGCGGCGCGGGGCGGACGTGCGGGCGGGACGCGGCGGTCACGGGACGGGCGCCGGCTCGGGTTCGGGGGCGGGCGGGGCCGGGGCCCAGGCGGCGCAGAGCGCGGCGAAGGCGGCCCGGCGGGACTCGAAGTCGGCGAGGGCGGCGGCGACCGCCCGGACGACCGCGTCCGGGTCGGGCACCGCGGGGCGCCCGCCCGCGGGCTGGACCATGGTGAGGCCGTGGCCGCGCAGCTGGGCGCCGCCCTCGCCGCTCTCGACGACCTGGGCGGTGACGTACACCGCCGGGTACTCGCCGGTCATCGGGTCGCGCTCCAGCGGGCCGCCGAGGGTGTTGTCGTACAGCCGCAGGTCGACGGTGTGGCCGTGCTCGGCGACGGTGCCGCGGCCCGCGTAGTCGATCTCGACGCCCCAGGGGTGGTGCGGATCGGGGATCACGGGGTGCTCCTTCTCGGGAGGGGTCAGGTCTGGCGGCCGTGCATCAGCACCGGCTGGGCGTAGACGGTGCCGGAGGCGCTGGTGACGACGGCCTGGACCTCGACGGTGAGGTCCTTGCCGAAGTCGGCCTGCGGGTCGGTGGTGACGGCGGCGGTGTGGTCGAAGACCGTTCCGGCGGCCACCGTCGGACCGAACGGGGCGCCGCCGACCAGCACCCGCACCTGCCCGGCGGCCCCGGAGGAGACCCGGGTGAGCATCCGCAACCGCATCTTGGGCTGCCAGAGGGGGTTCTGGGACTGGGCGATCGTCGTCCAGGAGGTGGCGGTGGTGGCCGGCCAGTTCGCCGGGGCCAGGTCCTGCGGCGGCAGCATCGGCAGCCAGGGCCGGGCGAGGCCGCCGGTGAGGATGTCGTCGGAGAGGATCTCGTGGCCGTAGGCGTCGTTGACCCGCAGCACGGGCTTGGTGCCGCCGGGGCCGCTGGTGGTGAACTGGGCGACGAGGACGGCCGTCGCGGGGTCGTGCGGGTCGGACTGCCGCTTCAGGGTGAGCGAGCCGTTGGTGAGTTCGGTCAGCGGCGGGCGGACGTTGACCGCGGTGGACAGGGCGTTGATCCGGCGCTCCATCTGGATCAGCCGGTCGACGATGTCCTCGGGCAGCAGGGCCATCAGGCTTCCTCCAGGGCGAGTTCGGCGGTGTCGGGGCGGCCCCGCTCGGCCGGCCGGACCTTCACGCCGACGATCCGGTAACGGGCGTCGAGCCCCGTCGGGTGCCATTCGTCGGTGATCCGGACGCGGGCGGTGCGGCCGAGGAGGGTCGAGGGGACGACGTCGGAGAGCCGGATGCTGAGCTCGGGGATGAGGACCGAGCCCTGGGCCTCCTTCAGGGCGGCCCGGGCCAGCGCGTCGAGCGTGGCCTTGTCGCTGATGTCGTTGTAGTCCGCCGACAGGTCCAGCCGCGGCCAGCGGTCGGGCAGGTCCGTCGCCGTGATCTCGTCCGACAGGGTCGGCCGGGAGGGGGCGGCGGCGTTGTTGTTGGCGGTGGCGCCGCGGGCGAGCGAGGTGGTGCCGCCGCGGGTGGCGTCGTCCGGGAGGGAGTAGCTGAGGATCGTGCCGGGGCGGTCGAGGACGACGTCCGTGGCGCCGGCGCGGATCTTGGGGGAGCCGAGCCGGAGCCGGCGCACCCGCCGCCCGTCGGACGGGTCGCGGTAGACGAGGATCTGGTACTCGACGCCGTCCTCGTACGCCGCGAGCTGGTCGAGCGCCTCCTGGTAGGCGGTCTCGTCGCCGAGCTGGTAGGAGGCGGAGCGCGGCACCTCCTGCGCGGGCACGTCGTCGCCGGGCTCGACGGCGCTCGCCCCGAGGCCGGCGCCGAGCCGCGCCCACAGGTCGCGGACGATCCCGAACTGCTCGACCTGGTGGTACTTGACCTCGGTGCGGATCCGGCGCCGGGCCGCGTACGAGTCGAAGGTGGACGCCTGGACGCCGAGGGTCACCACGCCGCGGTCGCTGCCCTGGAGGTTGGTGGTCCAGACGATGCCGCCCCACCACAGGAAGCCGCCGCGCTCCAGGTAGACGGTGGTGCGGCCGGGCTTGATCTTGCGGGCCCGCTCGGCCATCGCGCGGTCGGGCACGGGGACGGTGCCGGAGAGCGAGCCGGCGCGGCCGATGTAGTCCTCGAAGGAGACGTCCCGCAGCGGCAGGATGTCGAGGGTCTGGTCGGTCACCAGGTCGCAGAAGACGGCCCGGTAGGGGGTGTCGAGACTCATGGGACGGACCTCACGGAAGGATGTAGGTGGCGCTGACGCGGACGTTGCGGCCCGGGACGAGCGCGCCGTTGGAGACCCACGTGCGCAGGGTGACCTGGCCGCTCGTGGAGAGCCAGGCCGAGCCGTCGCCGAAGCCGTCCGAGGCGATCGCGTCGACGCCGAGGGCGGGGCGCCAGCCGGAGGGCAGGGTGCACAGCGGCTCGTCGTTGATGTTCCCGGCGCTGTTGGCGTCGATCTGGGCGCCGCTGCGGGTGAGCGTCACCTGCGTGGTGCACAGTCCGCCGCGGGTGCGCCGGGCCTCGTAGCCGACCAGGGTCCAGCCGGTGAGCGCGACCGCGCCGGCCGTGACGGACTCGGTCTCCACCGGCGGGTGGTAGGTCGCCCAGGCGGTGCCGTTCCACCGCTGGAGGACGCCGTTGTGCTCGCGGTACTGGCCGGTGTAGCCGCCGACGGAGAGCGCCCCCTGGGGGGCGATGCCGCCGATCTCCCGGGGGTACGCGACCCAGCCGGTGCCGCTCCACCGCTGGAGGTGGTGGGCGATGTCGTTGTCCTGGTACTGGCCGGGGTAGGCGCCCGGCACGCCGGCGTTGTTGTAGACGGGCAGGATGCCGCCGACCGCGACGGTCGTGGCCCGCAGGTCGGTGAGGTCGCCGCCGGTCCAGGCGATGCCGCCGGTGCCGGCGGAGGTCCCGGCCTTGACCCGGACGGTGAAGAGCGGCAGCGAGGCGGGCGGGACGGGCGGGGCGACCGGGTCGGCCTTCGCCTGGCCGACGACGACCTCCAGGACGGCCTCGTACCGGGTGAGGCTGTCGAACTCGTCGTCGTACACCCGCAGGACGACGAGGTCGATCCGCGGGTGGAGCGGGTCGCCGTCGCCGAAGGTGAGGACGGTGTCGCCGTCGAGGGCGACGGGGTACGCGCCCTGTTCGGGGCGGCCCTGGACGAGGGCCCGGCCGGCGTGGACGGTCGCGGTCATCGGGCCGCTGCCGGCCATGGACAGGCCGCTGACCCGGTACCTGCCGTCGGTGGAGCCCGGCAGGATGCCGGAGCGGGAGACGAGCGGGTCGACGGGGACGCCGGCCCCGAGGTCGGTGAGGCGGGTCGTCCGGCGGGTCTGGCCGCTGGGCAGCAGCCAGCCGGGGCGCAGGGGCATGGGGTTCTCCTCTCGGTGGCCGGATGGCCGGGGCGGGGCTACGGCAGCGGGTCGACCTTGATGAAGGAGTTGTCGAAGGACGCCTTGTAGCCGAGGGTGTTGGGGACGATCCGGAAGAAGGCCGTCAGCGTGTAGGTCGCACCCGGCGTGAGGTTCGAGATCCGGCGGGTGCTGGAGACCGAGACCGTGGTGGCGCTGGCGGCCATGGCCGCGTACTCGTCCAGGGGGGCGCTGATGACCGTCGAACCCAGGCTCAGCTCCAGCGCCATGTACGCGTAGTGGTCGTCGCGCGACCGCACGCGGGAGCCGAAACCGACGGCGACCGCCTTCGACGGCGGGGCGACGAAGCTGACCCGGAGCGGGTTGGTGGCCCTCTTCTCCAGCGTCGCGGTGTAGGTGCCGGACCCGGTCTCGCCCTGGTCGGCGGTGTCGGCGAAGTACGGGCCGGGCACGGCCGGCACCCAGGCGGTGCCGTTCCAGCGCTGGAGGACGCCGGTGGGGGAGTCCCGGTACTGGCCGGTGTAGCTGGCGGTGAGGGAGGAGGCGGAGTTCGGGACGATGCCGCCGAGCGCGGACGGGTAGGCCACCCAGGCGCCGCCGTCCCAGCGCTGGAGGGCGCCGCCGGCGTCCTGGTACTGGCCCGGGTAGGCGCCGGGCTGGACCGGGCCCTCGACCGGCAGGATGCCGCCGAGGCTCACCACCGGGGTGCGCAGGTCCTTGAGCGAGGTGTTCCACGGGATGCCGCCGTTGCCCGCGCTGACGCCGGCCGGCACCAGCACCTCGTACAGCGGCAGGCAGCGCTCGGGGACCAGCGGGACCTGCGGGTTCGGTTCGGCGGTGCCCTGGATGATCTCCAGCTTCGCCTCGTACCGCTGGTTGTCGTCGTACAGGTCGTCGTAGATCTTGAGGACGATCAGGTCGATGCGGTTGTACGCGTTGCCGGGCGCGAAGGTGAGGGTCTCGGAGGTCGGCAGGGTCACCGGGTAGGCGCCCTGGGAGATCTCGCCCTGGATGACGGCCCGGCCCTCGGAGACGGTCGCGGTCATCGGGGCGGAGCCGAAGGTCCAGAAGCCGGCGAGCCGGTACTGGCCGTCGTAGGAGCCGGGCAGGATGCCGGAGCGGACCTGGACGGGGTTGGCGAGGGTGGTGACGCCGGTCTGGGTGAGGCGGGTGTCCTCGCGGGTCTGGCCGATCTCGGCGACCCAGCTGCTGCGCAGGTTCACGGGGGTTCTCCAATCAGAGGAAGGCCGGAGGAGGGGCGGCGGGCGTCAGGACCTGAGCCACTCGGCGGTGAGGTTGCAGGCGTAGCCGGAGCCGCCGAGGGTCTTGAGCGACGCGGTGTGGCTGTGGAAGCCGGCGAGCTGGAGGGTGTCGCCGGCGACGAGCTTGAGCACGCCGCTGCCGCCCACCGAGACGGCGCCGTTGCCGGCCGGGAGGAGCCAGGTCATCCGGGACTGTCCGGCGCCGCTGACCAGGATCCGGGCGCCGCGCATGCCGGTCTGGCCGTCGCCGGCGAAGGTGGCGTGGGCGGAGACCCGCCACCAGCCGCCGCGCGGGACGGTGTAGGTGGTGGTGCCGTTCCAGCCGGCGCCGTCGTCGACCTCCACGGTGGGCAGGCTGAGCGTGGTCCAGGTGTTCACCGGGACGGTCTGCTGCTGGGCGGTCAGCCACTGGGTGGCGCTGAGCAGCAGGGTCGCGGCGCCGTCGGTGTACTGCCAGGCGGCGCCGTCCCAGCGCTGGAGGCCGCGGCCGGTGTCCCGGAACTGCCCGGCGTAGGAACCGGAGGTCGTGGTGGACGGCGCGATGCCGCCGATCGCCTTCGGGTACGAGACCCAGGTGGTGCCGTCCCAGCGCTGGAGCAGCCCGGCGGTGTCCCGGTACTGGCCGGGGTAGGCGCCCTTGAAGCCGCTGGCGGGCATGATCCCGCCGAGGGCGACGACCGGCCAGTGCTGGGTGGTGACCGCGCCGGAGTTCCAGCCGATGCCGCCGGTGCCGGCCGAGGTGCCCTTCGGCACCTTGACCGTGTAGAGCGGGAGGACGCTGCCCGTGCCGCTGGGCGGCACGACCGGGGTGGCGCTCGCCTCGCCCTTGACCAGGCGGATGACGGCCTCGGTGGTGCCGGTGCGGTCGTAGGGCTCGTCGACGACGGCCAGTTCGATCAGGTCGATCCGGTCGTACTGGGCGTCGCCGTCCGCCAGGGTCAGGGTCTCCGGCGCGGTGACGGCGACCAGGTAGGCGCCCTGGGCGGTGTCCTTGCCCTGGACGATCGCGCGGCCCGTGCCGATGGTGGCCTGCATGGGCGCGCTGCCGGTGAGCGCGAGCCCGCCCGGCAGGACGCCGGGCCGGGAGCGCAGCGGGGTCTCCGTGGTGCTCTGGCCGCTGGGGGTGAGGAGGGCGGCGAGGGCCAGCCGGGTGTCCTCGCGGGTCTGCCCGGTGGGCTGGAGCCAGGCGGCTCGTACGGTCATGGGGTCACCTCGGGTCGGGAGAGGGGAAGCGGTACGGCCGCCGGGCGGCGGCGCGCGGCGGCCGCCCGGCGGCGCGGGTCGGGCGCCGGGGTCCGGGCGCCGGGGCTCACGCGGAGCGGGCCGTGCGGCACGGGTCGGGCGGCGCGGGGCGTACGGAGCGGGCCGGGGCGGCCGTCACCACTCGGCGCTGCGCCAGCGGACGGTCATGAGGGCCTGCTCGGTGCCGTCCTCGGGCCGGAAGGACAGGTCGGTGCGGCCGGGCTCCAGGACGAACAGCTCCTCCGGGGTGGAGTCGGCCATCGCCGTGTGCAGCCGGGAGGCGGAGTTGTTGAGCATGACCGTGCCCGCCCGGGTGTCGACGGTGAGCTCGTCGCCGGCGGCCAGGTCGATCGCGTACCGCAGCCGGCGCCGGCTGAGCCGCTCGGTGACGCTCGGCATCGAGCAGGGGCCGCGGAAGACGATCACCGGGTGGGTGGGGGCGGAGCCGGTGTTCTCGACGACGGCGTCGCCGGTGCTCTTGGCCTCGCCCCAGTCGAGCGGCCAGGTCAGCGGCCAGGTGATGCCGGCCTCCGGCTGCGGGGGCATGGTGGAGACGATCTGCTCGTTGACCGCGTACCGGCGCGGGTCGGCGGCGAGCCACTGCACGGACACGCGGGAGCTGCCCTGGGTGGCGAAGCCCTGGTCGGCGGGGACCACCCGCTGGGCGATCCGGGCCCGTACGGCGAGGGTCTCGCCGTGCAGCCGGACGGCGAGCCAGCGCTCCTCGTCGAGCAGGGCCAGCGCCTGCCGCAGCGCCCGGACGGCCGCGGGGGCGCCGCCGTGCTCGGGCACCAGCACGATCGTGCCGCCGGTCTTGCGCGGCTTGGCGTAGCGGGAGCCGGGCCAGGCGCCGTGGGAGGTCGGGCGGTCGGCGTCGGAGGAGTCGTACTCGGGCAGGTCCTCCCAGCCGGACAGGCCGGACTTGTCGACGGCGAAGGGGGTGCCGGGGCCGATGAGCAGCCCGGCCCACTGCATCTGCCCGTCCTGGGTGATGAGCGAGCCGGGCGCGAGGTCGGCGGTGTGGGAGTTTCCGGCGTACGGGATCGTGGTCTCGGCCATGCGGCCGTCACCTCACTTCGGATGGGCGTGCGGAAAGGACCGGGCGGCCCGGGTCCTTCGGGGGTTCGGGCCGCCGGGCCTTCGGGGGGCGGCGCGGAGGCCGGCGGCGCGGCGCGGAGGCCGGCGGCTGCTCAGGCTCGGGC